>NZ_JBBMFC010000018.1:0-65177 GCF_040096225.1 Hominiventricola aquisgranensis
TCAAAAGAATATTTAGCCATAAAAATACCGACCTCCAATCGTTAGATTTTTAGGTCTAACTTTTGGGGGTCGGTACAGATGGATGTGTCAGTCTTTTTTGTGTCAGTGAATCAGGGGGTGATAAATTCATGTAGGTTTTTGAAAAATGGCCCACTTTGTGGCCCACTGACTTTAGGGGTGCGGAATAAGTATTTTCAGGAAGTGACAGTGTTTGGAATCAACAATGGGGACCATATTCCACCATTTGATGGAAAAGTGTCATTTCTCTCTAGAAAAGCCCGGAAGGGAAAGCCAAGGTGTTTCATTGACTGGTCCATCCAACTGGTGAGGATCTGGAGACGCCTCTGCTGCAGGAATCGGATCAAAATTTTTTGTAGAGGACATATGGAATTGAATTTCACGTTCAATACGGGAGGCTACAGGAAAAAGATGGAAGGACACGTATTCTGATCGCTTTTGCTTCTGAAACCTGAAGAGATGAGGGGATATCTGCTTAAATAAGAGATAGTATCTGCATATTATTGACTGGTTTATATGCAGATACTGATGGGTTATCTGCATATTATGTATTGTTTTGTGTGCTGATAATGGAACTTTTCATTAAGAATCATAGAAATATTATGGAAATGAAAGAATTCTTTCCTTATTATATAATTATATATGTGCTGAAAATGGTGGTTCAAATTCTATCATGTTCCCATAGAGAAAGGGGCAGGTAAAACGTGTTTATCCTGTCCCTTATTGTTATGTTGTGAATTACAATTTTCATTTCATTAGATGAGTTGGAGTTGAAGGAACAGTAATGCTTAGTTTTTCCGAAAAAAGCGTTCAATTTTTCGTAGAGCACTCTCTTCTAAGATTCCCTTCATGTATAATATTAGATGCTGATTACACTTTTGTCAATCTTTTTGATGAAAATTATCGTATAAAAGATCGGCATTTGTCTTTAAAATGCACATCGGAAGGCAGATTCAATTATAAAATCTATGCAATGTAGATATTTATACTGCTATCCGCCGTCAGAAACATGGTCAAGAATAACAGACAGGAGGTACTCTATGAGAATCGGACCCAATATTTACAAACGACAGGATGGGCGCTGGGAAGCACGGATAATGATTGGGAAAAGAGCGGATGGGAAACCACAGTATAAATCTTTGTATGCTCGGTCTTACCGTGATGTAAGCCTTGCAAAAAAAGATTTTCAAAATAATGTACATTTTAACGCACCTGTTTCCATGGGTAATACTGTCCTCTTTTCCATTGCCGCAAAAGACTGGTTGGAACATAACCGGAAAAACTGGAAACCTTCTACTTATAATAAATACAAAAATTATCTCGAAAGTTATATCTATCCCTGCTGGAAGGATACTCCTGCCGGAAGGATTACCCAGGAAACATATGACCTGCTATTCTCATATCTTGAGAAAATTCTGTCTGACAGTTCCCTGCGTGTGATCAACACCATTTTAAAAAGCTGCCTGAAATATACCCTGAAAAGTGTGCCTATAGATTTTAAAACACTATCCATCAATGCTAATCCGGTCGAAATACTTACTGCTGCTGAAATCTCAAATCTATTGTATAGATTGAGAAACCGTGTCGATCTTAATACCGTTGGAATACTATTTGCATTGTACACAGGTGTCCGGTTAGGTGAATTATGCGCGTTGAAGTGGGAAGACCTTGATCTGGAAGATCGTGTCTGCCATGTCCATCATACATTGCAGCGTATCCAGAATCCTGACAGAAAACCTGATGAGCCAAAGACCTGCTTGCATATTGGATTGCCTAAAAATGGAAAACAGCGAGTAATCCCTCTGCATGACTATCTCCTTGGATTGCTTCAGAAGATTCAGGGAAATTATGCGCCGTCAGATTATCTGTTATCTGGCACATCAATTCCGGTCGAACCACGAACAATGGAAAATCGTTTTAAAAAAGTCCTGAAAAATTACGGAATCCGTGAAGTACATTTTCATGTATTGCGACATACTTTTGCAACTCAGTGTATTGAGTCAGGAATTGATGTAAAAGCTTTAAGTGAAATACTTGGGCATTCTTCTGTGAAAATAACCATGGATAAGTACGTACATCTTACCATGCGATTTAAACAGAACCAGATCACAATTCTGCAATTTCCGGAAAAGAACAGAATTTTTTAAGCCGTCAAAATTTTTGTCAAATTTCTCATTTATCCTTATAATCTCATGCTCAGATCCATTTTTTCTTGGAAGAGAGTGTTCCACGAAAACTTCACCGGTCATAGATCTATTGATAGTATGGCCAAAAAATTGAAAACGTAGTCATATGTAAATGATTAGGAATGCAGTGAGAATCTGCGATAGTTAATCCCTGCTGTGATGATCTACAAAAACCGCAAGAACCATTGGGCAACCGAGAAGGGCGGCGAGTAGGCTTGAAGATCTAAGTCAGAATACGGCATTTACATGACGAGGTGTTTACTGTCCGGAGGCATACGGAAAGTCTTTTTTTGTTGTATCCATGAAGAAAGGGATGGTGAGCACAAAAATTAAGTACATAATTAGTCCACTGCACGGACCCAAATCGGGTGATAACTCCCGGACATTTATTGCGGTGTCGTTAAAGTCGGCAAGGGAAAGGCAGTGATACATGATAGGACTGCAGCAGGCAGTCATGTGTCGCATATAAACACTATCAGGTAACAGAAAACAGGCTCAGGAAAGGGTCTCGTTCTGTTACCTTTTTATATGTCTAAATTTTCAGAAAATTCTGATAAATAAGAAAGGAAGAAAGATCATGAAACAGATGATACATAAAAAGTTTATACGTACTGTTACAGTCTGGATGTTACTTCTGGCTATGGGATTGTCCGTAACAGGATGTGATCAGGCGGCCGCTATCGGTGGATCTCAGTCATTGGATATTGACTACGTGGGTGGAGACGGAGAGATCACAGAAGACGAAGTCACTGCCAAGAATGAAAGCCCCATGGAGTGGCTGAAGAAGAAGTTGTCCGGAGACAAGAAAAAAGCCGGTGTCAATGGCCGTGAGGACATCTCCCGGTTCAGCGATGACGCCAGTGTGCAGCAGCTATACGGCCTCAAGGATGATTCTGATACACAGTCTGGCAATGATGTGGCAAAGACAGCAGACAGTATCGATGAGTCAGAACAGAATCAGGATACGATCCAGATCGACCAGAAGGATAACAAGAAGGGAACTGTGGATCTGCCGCTGGAGGATAATTCCGGCAGTGATAGTAACAGTAATAAAAATAACAATACTACTCAGAAACATACCGTTACCTATACCATCCGCTGTGATACCGCAGTGGCAAATGGTATGGCGCAGGATCCCAAGTGGGCGGGCATCGTACCGGCAAGTGGAGTGATCCTGCCGGTGATCACCATGGAGTTTGAGCCGGGCGAGACCGTATTTGATCTACTCTGCCGGATCCGTGATACCTACAAGCTTCAGATGGAGTATCGAGGTTCCGATGGTGGACAGTATATATCCGGTATCAACAACCTGTATGAATTTGACGGCGGCCGCTGGAGCGGCTGGATGTACTGTGTAAATGGCTGGTATCCCAACTACTACTGCGGTGCTTATCAGGTAAAGGATGGCGATGTCATCGAATGGAACTACACTTGTGACCTGGGCTGTGACCTGGAGAACGGTGATCCGAATGGTTATGGAAAAGACTGGAAGGATAATCACAAATAAAAGGAAGATTTGGATACATGAGATACTTTGAAAATTTACATCCCATCTGCATATTCATTTATTTTGTGGCAGTGATCGGCATGACGCTTGCATGCTTTCATCCGATCATGCTGCTCCTGTCACTGACCGGTGCATTCTTTTTTCTGATGCGGATAAAGGGAGGCAAGGGAGCCGGGATGCAGTTGTGGTTTGTATCATCCATCTTCCTGTTCATTGCGGTGGCAAATCCACTGGTGAACCACAGAGGGGTAACGCTTCTTGGCATGTTCCTCAATCAGTGGATCACACTGGAAGCCATTGCCTACGGACTTACCGCAGGCATGTCGCTGGCGGCACTGATCCTGTGGTTCGGCTGCTACAGCGAAGTCATGACCAGTGAGAAGTTCCTGTATCTCTTTGGCAAGATCGCTCCGGCAAGTGCACTGCTTATCAGTATGGCGCTGCAGCTGGTGCCGAAGCTCAACCGGCAGTTGGGAGAGATCCGGGAGAGCCAGGAGATGCTCCGCCCGGCAAAGAAAAATTTCGGCGGAAAAGTAGGAACGGCTATCCGGCATACATCCACACTGGTTGGATGGAGCCTGGAGGGAGCGGTGGAACAGACCGATTCCATGAAGGCAAGAGGATATGGGTTGAAACGAAGAACAACCTTTCATCTGTTCCATTTTGAATCCAGAGACTTCCGGTTCCTGTGCGGGGTTCTGATCCTCTTTGGAATCTGTGTGATCGCCAGAGCATTCGGACATGGAACCATGGAATTTTATCCGCGGATGGATGCGGTGATCACAGGACAGAGCGGTATCGTGCTCTACATCCTGTTTGGCGTGCTGGCATATCTGCCGGCGATCTTAGAAGGAAAGGAGGCTCTGGTATGGCGTTATTACGGTTTGACAAAGTAAGCTTCGCATATCCCGATGCCGGAAAACGAGCATTGGATCAGGTCTCCTTTTCCATGGAAGAGGGAGAATACATCGTCGTCTGTGGTGAATCCGGATGCGGCAAGACAACCCTGCTTCGGCAGGCCAAGCCAGAGATCACTCCGGCAGGTGCAGGAGATGGAACCGTCTACTACCGGGAGCAGCCGCTTAGTGAAGTGCCGGAGCTTACATCAGCCATGGAGATCGGTTATGTACAGCAGAACCCGGATAACCAGATCGTCACAGATTATGTGTGGCATGAGCTGGCATTTGGTCTGGAAAATATGGCGCTGCCCACCAGTGTGATCCAGAGAAAGGTCAGTGAGATGGCGAGCTTCTTCGGAATGGAAGAGTGGTTCCGGAAGAAGACTTCGGAGCTTTCCGGCGGCCAGAAGCAGATGCTGAACCTGGCATCGATTATGGCCATGAACCCAAAGCTTCTTATATTAGATGAACCAACTTCTATGCTGGATCCCCTGGCGGCGAGAAACCTGCTGGATACAGTTGCCCGGATCAACCGGGAGCTGGGAGTGGCAGTGCTCCTGTGCGAGCATCGGCTGGAAGATGTGTTCCAGCGGGCAGACCGGGTGCTCTTGATGAAGCAGGGAACGGTACTGACAGACGATACGCCGGAGAACCTGACCTTCACTTTACAGAAGGATCCGACCGCATCCCGTATCTATTTAGGACTTCCGGGGGCTGCACGGATCTTCGGGGAACTGCAGCAGAAAGGTGTCTGTCCGGTGAACCAAAAACTTCCATTAAGTATCCGGGATGCCAGACATGTGTTAAAAGAACTGGATCTGCCCTTTGAAAAAGTGAAAGCTGAACCGGAGAAGAGAACAGAAGCAGCAAAATCCAACAAAGAGAAACCCGCTCTGGAAGGTAAGGAACTTTGGTTCCGCTATGATGAAAAAGGAAAAGACATCCTACGGGGACTGAACCTGTCCGTACAGCGAGGAGAACTCTTAGCCCTGCTCGGTGGAAACGGAACCGGAAAGAGTACATTACTTCGGATCTTGTGTGGGCTTAAAAAGCCTTTGCGGGGGAAAGTGAAGAAGGACAAGGAGATGCGTCTTGCCATGCTTCCCCAGAGTCCCCAGGCGTTATTCGTCTATGACAGTGTCTGGGAAGATCTCCTGGATGCAGCCAAGCAGGGACGGGGAGCAAGATTTGTAGATAAAGTACAGGGAAATGCAGAGGCCGCGGCGGAACGGGCAAGGGAAGTTGCAGCGAAGCTGGAACTGACGGACAAGCTTACCTCCCACCCGTTTGATTTAAGCGGCGGAGAATTGCAAAGGGCTGCAATCGGAAAGCTTCTTCTGCAGGATGCAGATATCCTTCTCTTGGATGAACCGACCAAAGGACTGGATGCGTATCTGAAACAGGAACTGGCGGGGATCTTAAAGAAGCTGACGGAAGAAGGGATCACCATGCTGATGGTGACACATGACCTGGAGTTTGCGGCATCATACGCAGACCGATGTGCGCTTCTCTTTGATGGTCGTATCACATCAGAAGAAGAGCCGCATGCGTTCTTTACAGGCAACCGGTTCTATACGACTACGGCAGGATTGATTGCAGAAGGATATTTGCCGGGAGCCATCACTTGTGGGGAGGTGATCGCCGGATGCGAAAAAGCATACGCGAAGAAGATGTAAGATCCTCCGCACAGCAGGAAGACAGAAAAGATGTAGAGACAGTTGACGCCACTGTCGTTTCAGAAGTAAAGAGTGAAAAGAAACGGCTTCGCGATGTCTTTGTAAGTCCGGGAACCCGGAAAGCAGCCCTGGTTATTACGGTGGTACTTCCGGTACTCCTTATGGCTTATGCCTGGTTTATGAATGTCCGTCCACCTCTTCATGTGAAAAGTGAGTGGACGTTCCGGGATACGCTGATCCAGAACTCGGATCTTTTCCTGTCCTTCGTGTTCCTGATTGTATCGGCATTGCCTTTCTATCTGGTATTTGACAAAAAGAAGCAGGTGAAGCCAAGAGAATTGACACCCATTGCCCTGATGGCAGCCTTGTGTGTAGTGGGAAGGGCGGCATTTTCCATTGTACCGTTTCCAAACTTTAAGCCGGTCAGTGCCATCATTATTATCACAGCTCTGGCATTTGGCCCGGAGGCAGGATATCTGACCGGAGCACTGGCGGCGATCTTAAGCAATTTCCTGTTCGGTCAGGGACCATGGACACCATGGCAGATGTTCTGCTGGGGACTCATCGGATTTCTGGCAGGCGTCTTCAACCGGATGGGAATGTTCGGTCCGGTGGGACAGGAGAATGCCAATGACCATGGCAGGCGGAGACATTCCATAACATTGAGCGTCTTTGGGATGGCTATGGGATTCCTGTATGGATGGATCATGAATCTGTTCTACATTACCGGATATATCCGGCCGGTCAACTGGCATACGGTAGCCGCGGCCTATGTGTCCAGCTTCTTCTTCGAGCTGGGACATGGGACCTGTACGGCCATGGTGTTATGGCTGGTAGGGGAAGCATGGGTACGGAAGTTATTGCGGATCAAGAAAAAATTTGGGCTGACAGGAGAAGCAAGGCGCTATGAGCTGCCGCCTTCCAGATTCGGTCCGGAGGGAGAACCATGAATGTAATTGAAACGATCAATCTGCAGAAGCATTACCAGATTGGTGACAACAGCGTCCTTGCAGTGGACGGCATTGATCTGAATGTGAAGGAAGGCGAGTTCGTCTGTATCAGCGGACGAAGCGGTTCCGGAAAGTCAACGCTTCTGAGTCTCTTGGCGGGGCTTGAGAGTCCCACTGGCGGAGAGGTACGGCTGCTGGGACAGCATCTGGAAGAGATGAACGAGCAGGAACGGGGACGGTTCCGCAGAGCACACATCGGATTTATCTTCCAGGCATACAACCTGTTGCCTCAGTTCAATGCCTGGGAAAATGTGGCAGTCCCTCTGGAGATCCGTGGGATCCCGCTGCAGGAACGAAAAGAGAAGTCCATGGAAGCTTTGGAGATGGTAGGGCTTACCGATCATGCAGAGCATCGGCCTACAGAGATGTCCGGAGGTCAGCAGCAGCGTATCAGTATTGCAAGGGCCATCATCACAAGACCGGATATCGTCTTTGCAGATGAGCCAACCGGAAACCTGGATACCAGGACTGGTACAGAGATCATGAGCCTTCTGACAGATTTATTTAGAAGATGGGGCACTACATTTCTTGTAGTCAGCCATGATGAAGATATGCACCGTTACACAGACCGGGAGATCCGGCTTAAGGACGGCAAAATAGAAAAGGTAATTGTTCAGTAATAGAACGGTTACTTACAGAATCATACCAACTTAGTTTTATTGACAGGGTTTTGTACTCCTGGATCACTTTCTTACACTTTCAGCAGAAAGCGTTTCAGGCAGCAAGGAATTGCAATTCAAAAACACCTAAAGGGAGGAAAGTTAAGAATGAAATCACCAGTCATCAAGCGTCTGCTTCCTCTGGCACTGGCACTGTGCCTGACCTGTGGCAGCGGCCTGAATGTGTCTGCCACAGAAGCATCTGCAGCAGCACAGACAGAAGAGACACAGACAACCGAAGAGAATGCAGACGGGGCTGTGGCACAGGAGAATACCCAGACCGCAACGCGGGAGACCACCAGCACCGGAACATCCGGAAGCACTACCACCAGTGGCAGTACTTCCACCAGTGGAAGCAGCACGGACAGTACCAAGGTAATAGTCACCCCAAGTAATGCCAATGCACTGCTTCTGATGGATGCGGGAGCACAGTCACCGAAAGCAGTTCCGGGTCAGGAAGTAGAAGTGGTACTGACTCTGGCTGTGAACCGGGAATATCTCCCCAGTGAGAAATATGTACTCCGCAACATCACGATCCAGCCGGATATCCCCAAGGAATCCACCAAGGACAACTGGCCCTTTGACATCATCGATGCCAGCAAGGTAAGACACCTGGATGACATGAGCTACAACAGCACCGCCGAGGTGTGGTACAAGTTCTCTGTTTCCCAGTTTGCAAAGGAAGGTGTCTACCCCATCAACTTCAAGGTAAATGCAACTGTCTGGAGACAGGACAGCGTCAACGGAACCGATATCACTGAAGATGTAGCATTTACCCTGAACGTGTTCCTGACCGTGACGGACAACGGTGATATGTCCGGCGTTGTCAGCAAGATCGGACCGCTGAACGTGGCAGGACGAGAGAACACCGCCATCTCATCCCCGACCGGAAGCCCGGGCGAGACCATCGTTGTGAGCATGCCCATCGTCAATAAGGGCGGAACTCTGGAAAATGTTACCGTATCCCCGGTAGTGACCGGTGATCTGGAGACCTTCCCGTTCGTGGCGCAGGACATCAATTACGGCAGAGAGCTGGGACGCATGGAAAATGGAACCCGTCAGCAGGTTGACTGGATCTTCACCATCTCCCCGTATGCGACCACGGGAAACAAGATCATTACCTTCCGTGCCACCTATGAAGAAAATGGTGTCTACGGCGAATGTACCTTTACCGGATACATCTATGTAAAGAACGGATATACCCAGAATACCGCAGCTTCCCTGATGGTGGAAAATTACACCATGTATATCAATGATAACCAGGTGGACAACCTGGAGGCAGGCAATGAGGCAGTACTGAAAGTAACCTTGAAAAATAATGCAGCAAAGAATGCAGTCTATAAAACCGTAGCGACCCTGAAGCTTGCAGATTCCACCAGCCTGATCCTGTCACCGGGTTATGCGGACGCAGCCTATGTGCGCAGCATCCCGGCAGGACAGACCGCAGAGATCGAGTACCATATCAGTGCAAGAGCTTCCGCAGCAGTGGGGCCGAGCACCGCTACCATCGGACTGACCTATGAGATTTCCGAGAAAGACGGAGCTGTGGCAGGAAGTGCCACCTCTACGATTCAGATCCCGATCAAGCAGCAGATGGATCTGCAGATCGATACTCCGGTAGTCTATGGTACCCCGGTACAGGATGAGCCGTTGGCAGTATCCCTGAATATCGTAAACCTGGGACGCTCCCGTGCCTATAACGTGCGGGTAGTCGGCATGGATGGTATCTCCTTGCAGGATTCCTACTTCGGCGGAGACATCCTGGCAGCAGGAACCCTCAATGCAGACTTCCAGGTGATCCCGAACAAATCCGGCAATTACACCGGAACCATCGTGGTCCAGTATGAAGATGCGGACGGCGAGCAGTATACCCAGAGCGTAGACCTTCCGCTGGATGCAGCAGATGCAGATGCCATCTCCACAGAGGCATTGAGTACCGATGTAGAGACCAATAAAAAGTCCGGTTCTCACTTGTGGGTATGGATCCTGATCCTTCTGATCCTGATCCTGGCAGCAGTTGTTGGCTGGTACCTTCTTATATATAAGAAGAAACAGCAGACAGCAGAAATTGAGGCAGAAGACGGAGAAGCAGCAGAGCAGTCCGACGGATACGAGGAAGAATGATGATGAAGAGACAAGTTACGCGGCAGGGGATGAGGACATCTGATCTTCTGCGCACCGGCTGCGTCAATCTCTGGCGACGCAAGACCCGTACCATTCTGACGGCAGTATCCATGACTATCGGAGTCATGTGTATCGTGGTACTGATCTCTGTAGGACTTGGCTACGGTCAGTCCTATCAGGAGACGGTGGAAGCCATGGGAAGTCTGACCAAGATCGATGTATCTGCAGCCCAGAAGATGGATGACAAGCAGAAGACCGCTTTGCTGAATGATAAAGCTGTGGAGAGTATCCGGAAGCTGGATGGGGTGGAAGCAGTCACCCCGGTGGAACAGTTGACCGGTTACCTTAAGAGCGGAAGCTACATCGGCATGATCAAGCTTTATGGGATTGACTTAAACACCGTAGAGAGCTTCCAGCTTACTCCCGTTGAGGGAGAAGCACCCACAGAAGGACTGAGGCTTCATCCGGAAGTGATGGTCAGTGATGATCTGGCAGCCTCCTTTGGAGACCCCAACAACAACTGGGCAGACGCGGTGGATGAAGACGGCAACCCGTATGTGGATGTGATGAACTCTCCCATCAAGCTGACCTTTGACTATGACCAGTTAAATGGCAATCAGAAGTCAGATAAAGAAGGTAGAGCTACCACCACCGGTACTTTCTATAACCTGGATGTATCGGGCATCTGTTCCAGCCAGAACAATACCTATTCCACTTCCGGTTTTCTGGATATCACCAGACTCCAGGAATGGAAGAAAGTACAGGCGGATCAGGCAGCACAGAAGAGCAGTGACAGCAGCAGTTCTTCTTCCAGCAGCAGTTCTTCTTCCGTTAGCAGTACCGGCAGCGGAAGCACCGATACAAATACGAACAATAACAGTACCACGGGAAATACCACATCCGGTACGAACTCGAATAGTACTGATACGAGTGCTAATACGGGCAATACAACAAATACCGGAACGACAAATAACAGCAGCAACAGCACATCCGGAACCCAGACCAGTGCAGGATCTGCACAGGGAGGCGGTACAAGCAGTTCTGCCACGAACAAAGACACAGAGCGTGCGGCAGTGAATAGCAGTACCAGCGGAAGTTCCTCAAATTCCCGGTCAAATGGTACGAATGTAGCCACGTCTGATACTTATGATCTTGTCTGGGTCAAAGCCGAAAAGGTCAGCGATGTACAGCGGATCTCCAACCTGATCAAGCAGGCAGGCTTTGAGACATACTCCTTAAATGACATGCTGGAGACCGTCAAGAAGCAGTCCAGACAGATCCAGGGTGTATTGGGAGCTATTGGACTGGTATCCCTCTTAGTAGCCGGTATCGGTGTGGCAAATACCATGATGATGTCCATCAATGAGCGGACCCGCGAGGTCGGAATCCTGAAAGTGCTGGGAACAGAGTTTTCTGATATTGCAAAACTCTTCCTGACCGAAGCATTCCTTCTGGGACTGGCAGGAGGAATTACAGGTCTGATTCTGAGCCTGTTGATGGGGCAGATTATTCCAAGGATGTTTGCGGATATGGATATCCGCTGTGTCTTCACCTGGTGGCTGATACTGGGAAGTGTTCTGTTCGCAGGTGTGGTAGCCCTGATCGCAGCATGGATCCCGGCGAGAAAAGCCATGAATATCAGCCCGAATGAGGCGATCCGAAGCGAATAAGCAGGAGGCGCAACTGATGGGAAGTAAGAAAACTGATAAAAAGATAAAGTCAGTGATCATAATTCTGATCATTTTAATTATAGGTGTTGCCATCTATGGTATGGTACAGAGCAGGAACCTGAAGTTTCCGAAATTTGGAAAGACAGATCCGCTGGGAATTGAGCGGATACTGGTCGGTTCTTACGAGGGCACGACTACAGAAGAGGATGGAGTCTGGTACATTGACCTGACGGTGGATGAGGACTTTTCATTCCAGCGGGCCTCCATCCAGGTAGAACTGCCGGAAGGAGCGTATGTCTCCGAAGATACCAATTGTCTGATTACGGAGTTAGGTGGTCAGTACTTGGTAAATCTGGGTGTGCAGGATGCAGCCCTGACAATCACGAATGGGGAGGTGTCGAGAGATTACCTTTTCAGAATCAATTTAACATAAATCCCGGCAAAAGATACAGGAAAGGAGGTAAACGGGAGAGAAAATATGGAAACTCGTAAACAATTATTTTAAGAGAAAAGGAGAATGAGATGAAAGCTTTCAAAAAACTCAATCAGTCCGTATTAGGCATTATGCTTGTACTGGCAATGACAGCATCTATGCTGATCGCAGCACCGGCAAAAGAAGCAAAGGCAGCAACCGCTGCACCAACAGTAGCAACTGACGTAGCACATGATGAGATCACAGATGTAACAGTAGCAAATGTAACAGACGAAACTGTTTCTTATCAGATGGATGACAATGATGACGATGATGCATTTATTCGTATTCTGTTACCGAAAACAGCTACGGTTGATACACTTAAGAACTTGAAATTTACTATTACTACAAATACAGCGTTGACATGTGATTCATTGGTATTTTCAAAGAGCGGAAATACTTATACTTGCAATTCCGCAGATTTGTATAACAAATCATATACATTGTCCTTTGGCGGTGTAGATTACATTCTTGCAGCTGGTATTGAAGGAGGAAAAACCTCTGTTCCGGCAGGCGAGACAGGTGTTATCACTGGCGCAAGACTGGGCGGCGTAGCAGCAACTATGGCACGCGATGTTATTCAGAGCGATTTCATGGGCAACCCGTACTTTGGCGAGATGGGATACGATTGGACCAGTGTTACTTACCTTATTTCTGATGTTACACTTCCGAATGATACAAACAGAGCTGCAGTGGTACTCTCCTATAGTCCATATAAAAAGGCTAATCAGGTAACTGTAGACCTTACCAGTGGTCAGAAAGAAGTAACTATTAATGGAGCGACCTATCAGGTAACAGCATCCTTTGGAGATGTGATTGTTGTCAGCAAAGATAATTATTACATTGATTTACATGAGTTGGCTAAATATTTATCTTCCGAAGAGGAAACCGTAGCAAGCAAAGAAGATCTTCTTCATATGTTCCAGCAGATTCAGATAGCGCAGAATGAATACTTTGCAAATGGTGCTCGTACTTTCAGCGCTGGTACTACTGTTATGGATGTTATGCAGGATTTCCTGAACTTCGCATATGGAGAGCATAAGGACAATACTGTAAAATACTTCACAATGGGTGATTCCAGCAGAGGTGCAGATGTAAGTTACATTGATTATATCAATGGTCTGAGCTACCGTCAGGTAAATCGGTATGCAGGCTGGATGTACAGCGATGATCCAAATGGTGTTTGGAAAGATGGTGCTTTCAACAAGGGTTGCAGCATGCCGAATGTTATGTCTAACGCATACACCATGACCAAAGACACCAAGATCACCTGGTTCTATACCACGAACTACATGGCAATCTATCAGTAGGTAATGACGGGCAGGGAGCCTTTTGGCTCCCTCCTCCCCTTAAAAGGAGGCAGGAATGAAAAGGTGGAAACAGCTATTGGCAGGGGTGTTGTCAGCAGCTCTGCTGGTAGGCACTGTCCTTCCGGCACTTCCGGTCCAGGCAGCCTGGACCGGGGTGCAATGGCCTGGACTGGGAATTATGTCAGGCGCAAAAAACTATGAATATCTTGACAGTATTAGTAATGAAAGTGAAATATACAATAATGTATTACATCAAACCTATGGATATGGAGCCTGGATTGATATTCCAGAGGATGTAGCCAAGAGTTTTACAATAAAAGATTATTCATTTAGCACTTCATATAAACATCCAACAATTTTTGAAAACATAGAAGCAGGAAAAACATATGATCTGACAACCCCGGTCTGTTTCTGGGCGACAGAGACGGATACAGGAAGAACTCATCCGTATTATCTGATGGCGGCACCATGGAAAGAAAAACCTGTATGGACAGAAGCAGATAAAGAGGAATGGTTCGCCCTGATTCCGGAAGTTCTGGAATACCGGGATCGGATCGTTGAAAAAATAAATGAGATTGAGGCACAGAGGAATAGTAAAACTCTTTCAATAGGAAGCCTGAATGTGGCGCAGAGCTATATGCTTTCTCAGCTCAAATCCTATTATATGGAACGTGTAACCGGATGCCTAGAGAGTATTCCGGAGGGTGGAAGCTGGACAGATGAGATCGTTCCGTACACGGAGGAAACTCTGCGGGCCGATATGCAGAAATTGTTGGATAAGGGAGAGGAGAGCAGGCTTCTTCCACCCAGATATACGAAAGTATGGATGGAAGCTATCTGTGAGGGCTATCTGCAGCTGGTCGAAGATACCAGAATCAGCGCGCCGGAGATCAGTACTGTATCTATAGGGGATTACTATGGCGTGATCGACAGGGATGGTCATGTGACAGTGAGCATTCCGGAGGAAGCAGATCTGTCTTCGCTGGAAGATCCGGTCATCGAGTGCGAGGGCTGGGTGCATGCCAACAAGCAGGCTGGCTCGGTGGAGAATGGAAAGCTTTCTTATTATCTGGTTCCCTATGAACCGACCACAGGCGTCACCTATGATGGCATTGATCAGGATGGAACGATCTGTGAGAATGGTCAGGGCATGGGTATTGACCTGGGCAAGACCTGGACCATCCAGATTAAGCGGGGAGAGCCCCGTCTGGAAGTGACGGATTTCTCCGTTACCGTAGATGGAACTGTCTATCACGCAAAGATCCAGGAAGACAATATTAAGCTGTTGCTCCCGGAGGGGACAGATCTGACGGCTTTGAAGCCTACGATCACCCACACGGCCCAGAGTACCAACATGGACGGAAAGACCATTAATTTTACCAAAGAGACAAGGCTGACATTGACGCTGAACAGCGGCAGTCAGGAATACACGAAGACCTACACGGTGGAAGTGACCGAAGGCAAGTCGGCGGAAAGCAGTCTCCTGACCTATCAGGTGGCAGGTGTGACCGGAACTCCGAAGAGTGATGGAACCCTGGAACTGACACTGCCCCATGGAACAGACCTAAGTACGGCGGAAGTCTCCTGGACGTTATCCGACGGAGCGACCATGCAGTCACAGCCCAATGCGTTAAGCTGGAACCAGCCCCTGACCTATGTGGTACAGGCGGAAGATGGGGAAAGTACGACGACCTACACCATCACACTGAAGGAAAAAGAAGCGGCGACAGGATCTAAGATCCTGAAGTTCAGCTATGGTTCCTCAGTGGCACAGATCAACGAAAGTGAAGGAACCATTTCCTTAACGGTACCGGCCGGAACGGATCTGACGAAGATCAGACCGACCCTTGAGGTATCGGAATTCGCAACGGTCAGTCCGGCATCGGGAGAACAGGTGAACTTATCAAAGACAGTCCGTTATACAGTCACCTCACAATCTGGTGTATCCACCACTTATAAGGTGACAGCACAGACGGATGGCCCGGCGGAGAATACCTATATTCCGCAGCTGCGGCAGCTTCTGAGCGCTATCGTGAACCGTTATGAGAAGAGTTCCTCCAAGGATGACTGGGAGTGGATCGATTATGCTATGGCAAAACGGCCAGATCCTTCTTCGGCAGATTTTCCGAAGGACTTTAACCTCTACGATCAGATCAAGAATCTGAATCTGGACAGCTACGCCATGTCAGCCATGGCCAAGAAGATCATGTTGCTGACTGCCATGGGATACAATGCGTCTGATCTGGATCAGTATCGGGTGGACAATCAGCCCTTTGTGCTGTCTACAGGGAAGGAAGTATCGAATCTGGTGGCTGAGCTTTACAGTTATGACGGCTCCTGGACCATTAACCATTTGACCTATGCGCTGATTGCACTGGATATGGGTAACTATACCGTGCCGGAGGATGCGAACTGGACCCGGGAGAAGCTGCTGGAGACTATTCTGGATCATAAATACGGCAGCGATAACTATGCCATTGATATGGTAGGCGGCATTATGTACGCCATTGGACCGTATCAGGACGATCCAGTCTATGGTGAACGGGTAAGAGCCAAGATGCAGGAAGGTCTCTCCATTATTCTGGGAGAACAGACTGCCAAGAGCTGTGATCCTATGACGGATGACTATATGTTCTACTGCTTTGGGGCACTGAACTCGGAGAGTGCATCCTGGGTCAACATGGGACTGTGCAGTATGGGAATCGACTGGCACACAGATCCAAGATTTTCAGATGGGGAGAAAAGTGCCCTGAGTCAGTGGCTGCAGTTTGCGACCAAAGATGGATTCAAGCACATCCTGTCAGAGACACAGAACAATGCGCTGGCTACCTATGAGGCATGTTATAACCTGGAATGGTATCTGGGCTTCCTGGACAACGGCGGAGCCGGGCATCCCTATTATCTCTGGTACCATGTACATGACTTTGCAACACCGCTGAGTGAAGAGGCAGAGATCCTGTCCTTCCAGATCCAGGGGCAGCAGGGAGAGATTGATACGGAGAACGCAACCGTTACAGTGAAGATGCCAAGTGGAACACCGCTGGATAATCTGAGTCCGGAGATCGAACTGTCAAGAAAGGCCAAACTGAAAGCACCAAGCCTGCCTGTTACTTTTGTGGAAGGGATCGGACAGCCATTTACGGTTGTGGCGGAAGATGGTGTGACAGTGAAGACCTGGACGGTAACACTGGTCTATGATGAGGATGTGGAGGCAGCGGGTACGGAGCTGAAGACGGAGAGCCTGTCCATTACAGATAAGTACCAGAGGGCAATCACGATTCTGGACAAGACGGTCACCGAGACTGATGAAGGAACCAACATCCTGTTGACGGTACCGGAAGGAACGGATCTGACCAGCATCCTGCTGAATGCCGTGCTGGACTATAAGGCAGAGGCAAGTGCATCCGTGGACGGAAAAGAAACGTTGGATCTCAGCGACTGGAAAGAGATCACCGTGACAGCAGAGAATGGTACGAAGAAAGTCTACCGTATCCGGGCACAGTATGAGAAGGTAGCGGCCATTACCGGATTCTACGTGACCATAGGAGACAAGACCTATTCGGGAACCATCTCGGGAACGACGATCACGATCTCAGGGGTACCGTCGGATGCAGATATTACAGCACTGACGCCGGAGATCAAAGTCAACGAGTATACCACAGGATTAAGTCCACTGGATGGACTGGTACAGGATTTCACCAATCCGGTGGAATATATCGTGTCCGGACGTGATGTCAAGAGTAAGAACTATCAGGTCATCGTTGTGAAGAACGGAGCAGCTACAGGTGATAAGGATACTGATCCGGATCCGATGCCTACTCCAACTCCGACACCGGGCGGAGACAGCGATTCCGATAATAATCAGAACAGCGGTTCCAGTACAGATAAGTACAAGGCAGAGCGTCTGTGGAACGAAATGGAAAAAGACGATAATAACACAATCACTGATCATCAGGTCGTGAAGGATTAAGAAAGAAGGAGGGAATGGGATATGAGATGGTACAAGCGGCTGGGAGCTTTGCTCCTGGCGGCTGTTTTGATACTGGGACTATGCCAGATACCTGGAGGTGATGTTGAGGCTGCAACGGCAGTAACATATAGAGTCAAAAATGTAACTTTTAATAAAACAACATTTACAGATTCTACAGGACAATATACAATGCAGCTGGCGGATACGAATCCTGTAATGGTAGATGAAAAAAACGATATAATTTATATTATTTATAAATCTATTCCGGAAAGACCTGATGGTGATACTATACAGTTCATATGTAAAAATGATGTTGCTATAGAAAGTGATCCATCAAGTACGAAAGTTTATCAATTTACAATTGCAGTGAATAGTAAGAGTATAGAGGGTGATCCGACGAAGGCTACTGTAAAAGTAGGAACAAGAAGAGATATAACAACTACAACATTTGTTCTTAAATCTGATACTGATCGACCGACAATAGGTGGAGATAAATTTGATGGAGAATATCCACAAATTACTTCATTTGATCTCTTGGCTGGAAATGAAATTGCAGGTATATCGACAAATAACGCAACAGTTGATATCGTACAAAAACACCTGACAGCGGAAGAACTTGCATCTAATAATATATTAGATGCTGGTAGCATCAATATAACATTAGCAGAAGCTATAGGAGCTTTCCGTCAAGTACGTTTGGGGAAGACATATTATTCTGTAAAATCAGGATGCCCTGATATAACATATCAGACAGCAAGTGTTTTGACGAAAGATCTTCTTTGGGATTCACGAACACATATAGTGTATTTGGATTTATTGGCAACAAATAAGAATAATTTGGAGCAGACATTTCGATATAAGGTAAATCTGAATATTGCTGGATATTTATATACACTTAGTGATAGGTCATTTCTGGATATAGATGGAATTTTAGGATTGACGACGAATATTGAATCTCGTGTAGATAATGAAGTAGATGGCGTCATGACCATTAAGACTAGGAAATATCTGTCTGGGTTGTCTGGGTTGCCGGTAAAACCGCATTATGCAGCTGGAGCATTTATGGTTGCTGACAGCATAACAGGCGGAACTTTGAATAAAGATGGATCGATCACTCCGGAGAATTTAAACAAGGGATTAAGCTTTAGGATTCAGAACGCCATGGGAGACCAGAAGCCCTACTCCATTCAGGTAGTAACTCCATGGGCTTTGCAGTGGAAAGGCAGCGATAACAGCCAGATTAAGAACGTGTTGAAGGATGGCGTGGTACAGGAGCGTACAGGTGCTGCTACATACACAGTCGAAACACTGGATGCAGGCAGCAATGTAGAGGTACAGCTGACTGCACCGAAGGGAAAAGTACTGGATAAGGTTGTTCTGAAAAAGGGCGATGGAAGCACTGTAGATGGTGTTACATACAAGAACGGAAGCTTTTCTTTTGTGATGCCGAGTGATGTAGTTACCATTGAATCCATTTCATGGAAAGATGGAAGGTATCACAATGTCAGTGTCAGTGCAGAAGATACGGATGGCAAGGAGCTGGACAGCCAGTATTGCACAGCGACCATCAAGGTTGGCGATGTGGAAGATACAGTAGCCGCTATGAAGGATACCGTGACTCTGCTGCCTAAGACAGAGCAGCATCCCTACTATCAGTATGAGTTAGATCACTGGGATTATGATGCATCTGTATTGAAAGATGCACGGCGGGATGAGACAACACATGCACTGACCTTTACCATGCCGGATCAGGAAGTTGCAGTCAAAGCAGTCTACAAAAAGACCGGAACGCAGATGACCTTCCAGCTGAAAGGTGCCAATGGTGGATGGTTCCAGGGATATATGGACAACCAGGGACATACTTTTTATGTAAGAACAGAGGGTCAGGGATACACGGATATCTTTAAGCCGGGTGCACAGATAAAACTGAATCTGACGAGTACGAACAGTACTGGTTATCGTTTTGACGGCTGGAAGAATGCATACGGAACCGCATGGGAAGATAATGGAACCTGGAAAGGCGGCCAGCCGGTTATCATGATAGGCAGTGAGCCCCAGACCTGGGTGGCAGAGTTCAAAGCCAAGGCATTTGGTTCTGTGACACTGCAGTCCGCGGATGAGAGTCAGGGTACGGTGACCGGAACCTACAAGGAGAGCACCGGAATCACGTTCGAAACTGTCTATGAAGGGGAAGAAGTTGCCCTGACAGCGACTGCCAGTGAAGGATATCTCTTTGACCACTGGGACGTTGTGGACGAGGATAACACTACCCGGGATCTTTTGAAGGATGCCGGACCAACAGCGACTTTGACCAGAGCGGAAGGAGACGGAAAAGACCTGACCGTTACGGCAGTCTTTAAGGTAGATCCGGTTTACAAGAGCAAGGAATGCGAGATCACCAACGTGGAACTGCTTGACAAGGATGGAAAGGTAGTGCGCGGCATGAGCAACAAGGATGGCCGTACACTGACCATCGCCCTGACGAAGACCGACATGAGTGCGGAGGATGCCGAAGGTCTTAAGATGGAAGGAAAGTATTTCCTGAGAATTACCCATTCACCGAAATCAACGGTATATCATTCATCTTTTGATGACGCACATCCGACCAATCCAGACCTTGCATGGAATAAGGGTAATGTAACCTGTCCGATCGAGGTGAACAGTCTGGGTGAAGAATTTGTCGTTACCGCTGAGGATCCAACGTGTCAGCAAACCTACACCATCAAGATCACTTATGAGAGCGAGAAGCCGGTGATTTCTGATATGACGGTGGAGCGTGCCTCAGAAACGGAGGCGAAGGTGACCTTTACCTCTGACACCAAGGGAAATTATTCCTACCTGTATAAGAAAGCCAATGCAGAGGAGCCGACACAGGACGAGGTGCTGGCAAGTGCGCTGAAAGGTTCGATCGGAGCCGGAAGCAGCCAGACCATCAACCTGAAGGATCTGAGCAACACTGCTTACAAGGTATATCTGGTAGTCAAAGGAAACATGAACGGAGCGATGCCAAGTGATGTGGTAGCTATTGCTGTACCGAAGATTGGAACCTATACCGTAGGAAACTTCTGTTCAGAAAGCGGCGGAACCGTTACCGTTGATAAGACGAGAGCGGATGCAGGTGAGAAGATCACTGTGACCGTAACACCGAAGACAGGTATGAAGCTGGATTCCCTGACTTATTCAACGGATCTGGCAGGCAGTGCGCCGGTATCGATCCTTGATAAGAAGGTAAGCGAAGGCGTCTATGTATTTGACATGCCAACCGCAAATATTACCATCGGCTGCACCTGGTCCAAGACCAGCGAGACGGATGGACCGACCATCACAGGATTTGTGATCAACGGAACAAGCGGAACGATCAGCCAGTCAGCAGGAACGATCAAGATCACCATGCCCTATGGCACGGATCTGACGTCTCTGAAGCCGGAGATCACTTTACAAAATGCAGTATCTGTAAGCCCGGCAAGCGGCACAGCAGTAAATCTGTCAGGCCCGGTTACTTATACGGTTACTGCAGAGGACGGAACAACCAAGACTTACACGGTGACTGCCACTGTTGCAGCACAGTCTACCTCAGACAAGCTCTGGGAGGGCATGCTGGACAATGTAGGTGGAAGCACCGACCATTCAGGCAAGAATACCTGGTGGGAGAAGGCAAAGGATAAGAAGAAACACAATAATTATCCGACCTACTGGTAAGCACCAAACAAATATAGTGCATAAGATGCATGAGACCCGCTGGCAGGCCAAAATCTGCCAGTGGGTTTTGGTGCGTCCATAAGGATAACTGTTTATGGGCGCATTTGAAGGAGAATACATGAGTGATAGAGATCATCTGACATACAGCAGAGAGGTAATGACCCGTAAATATGCGGAGACTTACCGGAAGAAAGAAGAACTGAAGCTGCCGAAGCGTTGTGGAGCGATCGGGGATGCAGCATTCCGCGACAACATCCGTATTGAACGGCTGGCTTTGGAGAATGGACTACGACGGATAGGGAAAGATGGTTTTCGTCACAGCGTAGCATTAAGAGAAGCCCGGCTGCCTGAGTCTGTTGAGAAGATCGGGGATGGCTGTTTTGCTGATTGTCCGAGGCTTAAGGAGGCATATATACCGAAGCGGCTTGAGAAGATTCCGTCAGGCGCTTTCAAGGAAGACCGGCGTTTATCCAAAGTAACATTTGCTGATGATTCTGTTCTTAGCAGGATCGGAAAGGATGCTTTTTCAGAGTGTGTGGAACTAAAAGAGATCCTGTTGCCACCGAAGGTAACAGAGATCGAAGATCGGGCATTTTACAGGTGTAAAGACCTGAAATCCGTCCATTTTCCGGAAGGGTTAAAGCGTATAGGAAGAGAAGCATTTTATTTCTGCAGCATGGAGACGCTGAAGTTACCGGAATCAGTGGAAATATTGGATGAAAAGGCATTTTTTAAGTGTACCTGGCTTACGGAAGTCTGTCTGCCGGTCCATATCAGGCGCATAGAAAAGTGGGTATTCCACGGCTGCAACCGCCTGAAGGTGCTGGAGATCCGGCATGACCCGGAATATATTGGGGAGTGGATTATCAATCGTGCGGCGCGTATCCGGTGCTATCAGGGATCGAAGGTGGACAAGTACTGTCAGGAGTCAGGATTTACAGTGGAGTATATAGATGGAGAATAAAGAAAGAAAACCCAAAATTATAGCAGTTGACAGAAGAGGGTATCATGGTGTGACACTGACCCGTAAGGCTGCCGAACGTTATGGATTTGAACGTATGCTGCGGCTGCCTGGCAATTATCGGAAGATTGAGGCAGAAGCCTTTAAAGGGAATCTTAAGATTGAACAGATGGAGTTGGCGGATTCTGTTCTGGAACTTGGGGCAGATGCATTTCGTAGTTGCAATGCTTTAAAAGAAGCAGTGCTGCCGGGTCATCTGGCAGTGATCGGGGAAGGCTGCTTTGCCGAGTGCCCGCAGCTTCGTCATGTGAAGATACCGCCATATGTGGATACCATAAAAGATGCAACATTTCTCTGTGACAGGAGACTTCAGAAAGTTGAGTTTGCAGCCTGGAGCCGTCTCACAAGGATCGGTGTGGAGGCTTTTATGGAGTGTAAAACACTGGAAAAAATTGATCTGCCGGATAGTATACAGCAGATCGGAAACAGAGCTTTCCGGCGCTGTAAGATGCTTGCGGACATTCATTTCCCGGCTAATCTGAAAGATATCGGGGAAGAAGCTTTTTATTTCTGTGCAGCAAACGAGCTGCAGCTTCCGAAAAAAGTGGAATTTATCGGCAGACGGGCATTCTGCAAATGGACGTTCCTGGAACAGGTGTCCTTGCCGGAGAGTGTACAGTATATCGGAGATGGAGCCTTCCGAGGCTGTAACCGTCTGAAGGTATTGGAGATCCGTCATGGGCCGGAGTATCTGGGAGAACTGATCACGAATCGGAATGTTACGATCCGATGTAAGAAAGATTCCAAGGTGGAGGCATATGCAAAAGAGTTCGGGTATCCGATAGAATACATAGAGTAATAAAAAATGGGTCATAGTAAAATTCTATGGCCTATATTTCAGATATTACGACATATGCAAATCGTTTCCTCTGAGATCTGCAGGAGAAAATTATGAACCAGAAAGATATTGAATTTTTTGAAGCATATAAGCGTCTTGACGTGCTTTGCAGAGATGTTCTTAATTGTAAAAATGGTGTTAGTGAATACATTCAGCAAATGGAGGTATCCCATCAGGTATTGGGGAGGGGTACTGGATGATTCGTTTGTCTGGTTGCGATAATGGCTACACTACTTTATGGACTGTATTCTTTTGTAAGCCTAATGTGAAGAAGTTGTAGTGTGATATGAATATTGGTGAAAAAAGACAGCGGAGTATGCGCTCCGCCGTAAATGATGATTTAATTTAGTAAAATTTTGAAGTTTCTATATGTTTTCCACAGTTTCTTCGTCACACTCTACGATAACTCCCAGCTCAAGTAATGCCATTCCTACAAATGAAAATAGTGAAAACGTGTTTTCGGTAACATATTTTTGTTGTTGGTAATCATAAACATCCAGAAGTGTTGGTGCCAATACATCCAGGTCATATGCAGAGATATTCATTGCTTCTAAGCCGTTATCCATTTCCGTGACTGAATGAATGAGCCGTTTTTCGGCCTCGACCGATTCTTCTGAAAAGACGAGATCAGTCGTTTGCATGTGTAGATTTTCTTTATCGGAACAGTCATCCGGACAGATTGTATTGGTAAGAAGAGCTTTTGCTTCTGTGCCCATTTTACATGTTTGCTCGAAAGTATTATCTTCCAGACAGGACAATAAGTAGCTTTCTATAGCTGGATAACTTAACAGTAACTGTCCTTGATCGCCATTGTCATTACCATAGGGATCCGTGTATTTTCTGACATACTTTCTCCTTAATTCATTGGGTTTATAACTAAGCACATCTCTGTCATATAAAAAGAAAATGGGACAATCTTCAGGTTTAATTTTAAATTCTTCTCTTAATCGGCAAAATAACTCATCTAAGGATTCTTCTGTTAATTGAGTCAGCTGATTTTTCGGGAGATTCAACGCAAATACACGGAACTGGGGATTATTTCCATACCCGATAAATTCATCAGAGCCTCTTCGCAGCTCCTGGACTTCATAATCAAGTATATCAGCAAATAATTTTTTCAATAAACGAAGTTCAGTTCCACCTGTGGCCGGTCTGCCTCCTTCAACAACAAAGATCACATTACCAATATTCTTATCTTTATCAATCCTATATTTCTTCATATAGCGGTAACCCCTCAAACATGCCACCGAGATACATTTTTTCAATATTTTGAGCAGCCCTCGGTTTAAATTGAGAAAGTCTCTCTACCTGACTTCCAGTCTCTCCTTTAAAAGTAATCAAATCAATTTGATCAGGACGGAAGACAGAGTTTGAAATCAGGTTTGTGTGATGTGAAGTGATAAAAAGTTGCGAATGAGCAGCATTCTCCATAAAGAAGCGGATGATTTTTTCGGCTAATTTATTATGAAGACTGTTCCCAAATTCATCAATAATCAACATACCAGGATTTTCAATAACGTTGATCAGATTAGGCAGAAGATCCGCAAAAACCTGATTTCCCTGAGATTCATTGATAATAGTATTAGGAATAGGGAAAGTCTTTCTCTTAAAAAAGACGGATTTTTTATCAGATCCTATGGATATTGTTAAACCAGCGCCTGTACTCTCTGATCCATATTCCACAAAGAAGTCATAATGGAATGCATCAAGATATTTATTTATTTTTTCTATGCCAAATTCCTCCGCATACTTTGTTATTGATTTTCCATAGGTAGCTCCCAGATTATATCCATCAATGATGTATGAGTTCTGTAAAAACTCCATAAGTTCTCTTAAAGTAGGCTCCTGTGGAAAACGGCCAGTGTTAAAAGATGCTGTTCTTAAAAACAGGGTTTCACTGTCGAGCTGTTCATCTCTTGTTAAAGTCTCTCCGATTCTTAATTCCCCGGTATTTCCATGTCTCTGCAAAACTGTAATATCGTCAATTTTTAAATTTTCTGATATACTGTTTGTCTGAATATCATATTCAATTGTATAAAATACTTTTTTTCCATTAAAAATGAATTCATATTCCACTATAACAATGGGATTGGCAGAAAATATACATCTATGTCTGGAAAATGAGGTACCTTCTCCTTTTATCATTTTTATAAGGAAGGAAAGTCCCTTTAACGCATTTGATTTACCTGATGCATTGGGACCAATAAATAGAGCTCCTTTCAGGGTTTCATTATCAGTTATATTCGTTTTTTCAAGAATAGAATATTTAGATGCAGTGAAGTCAAATTCAGTTCTTTCTTTAAATGAAAGAAAATTTGTGAGATACATTTTAGTCAGCATAGTCATTCCTCCTTGTATTTATATTTTAAGCGGTAGTCATTCTCTAGTCAATATTAAGTGTAAAAAAATTACACTTAGATTGTAAAAAACTTTTATTTAATATTGAGAGTATGATATGCAGGAAACTGTTTTCTTATTCTACTATAATATTACCGTTTTATCATCAGTAGTTCCACCAATCCCTGCAGATAGAAATCTGCCATCTTTGCTATTGGATCCTGATTATCTGAGCAGGAATAGTGATCATCTGTAGGAATCTTGGCAAGGTTCAGAAGCTGTTTTCCGGCCGGAAGGGCTTCTTCTGGAGATAATAATTTCCAGTCCAGCTGATCCATCAGATGGGCGTAGAGGGAGGTGTAGGTTACCAGAGTATTTTCGCGGCAGATCTGAGACAGACGATCCTCAAATTCTGCACGTACAAATGGTGACAGGTTCTTTTCCTTTTCAGATAATCTCTGGAGATAGGTTCTCCATACGGCATCTTCTGTGATGCCGAAGCGGTCCATGCGGTTCAATATATTATGCTGGAAAGCAGGATTGAGCCCGGACTGACGGTCGAGAGCTTCCTTCACAGCTTCTTTTACAGTTTTTCCAATATATTCCCCTAATTTACAGTGTTTTCCGGCGTTGGTCAGATAAGTAGAGGAAAACGGATTTGCAATCAGGATCGTTCCATCTGTTCCGGATCCGGTGGCGATGCCGCGGGAGTACCGGCTGGGAGCAAGCAGCTCCTGGATAGTAGCGGTCTTGGCTTCCGTACAGGTTACCAGTGCCCGTGCCAGGGCACCTGGAGAGAGTGCTGCATCGATATGGAGAATGATATTGATGGTTCCTGGTTTAACTGGATCGGAGATTCCGGCTTTTTCATGCCAGACAGCAGGGTCACCTACGCGGCTGGCATTGATCCGGATGCCTCCGGTGACGATAGCAGTTACAGAAAAATCTTCGTAATCCATGGTCTTGATGGAAACGTTATGCATGCTGGCAGCAGTGGCAAGCCCGGTACAGTGTTTGGGATCAAGCCCTAAGTCCTCCAGTGCCAGGAGCTTCATATGTTCTTCGTAAGTATCAGCCCTGAGTTCACAGGACATCCCGGCGCCTGGGTTACAGTCATTGTTAAAGACTGCCTGCAGATCGGTGCGGAAACCGCCGCCGATGGGACCGGTACTTAAAACATCCCGTGGTCCGGCAAAGCAAAGAACCAGAGATTTCTTGTAATGATGCAGTGTATCGCCACCGGGCAGCTCCATAAGTTTCATGATGATGAGATCCCTCCAAATATGTTATACTGTTCTTATCATAGAGCAGGAATATAGGGAATGCAAGGAAAAGAGGGTATGGATGTATGAAATTTCAGATGAATTTTACCACATCGTATGATGATGTGATCCGCTTTACTTCGGCGGATGATTTGCAGCATTTTTATATGGAGCATGGCTGCACAGGACTGGAAGTCATGCCGCTTGGTTATTCTACGAAAGAGGCTCCGGATGTATATTTACCAGCGGAAGAGTGCCCGCTGATCCGACCGGATATGGTAACAGGAATCCATTGCTGCTGCAGTGGAGACTGGATGAAGCGTAACCGACAGGAGCTGATCTGGCATTACCGCAAAGATCTTAATTATGCGGTCCGTATGGGTGCGGAATATGTAGTCTTTCATGTGGTGCAGGTGGATGATGAAGAGGGCCTTACCTACAAGACCAAACATACGGACCGGGAAGTGATTGAAGAAGCGGCTGATTTTATCAATGCGTTACTGGATGGGCAGCAGTATCCGTTCTGGTTTCTAATGGAAAACCTATGGTGGCCAGGACTGACATTCTTACATCCAGAGGATACACAGGCACTTCTTGACAGAGTACACTATGAGAAAAAAGGCTTTATGCTGGATACTGGGCATTTCCTTCATACAAATCTGGAGTTGAAGACACAGGAAGAAGGCGTGGAATATCTTCATAAGATGCTGGATGCGCATGAGAGTATGATTCCTTATATAAAGGGTATCCATCTTCAGCAGTCTCTGACCGGCGAGTATGTAAAACGATGGATTCAGTCGCCTCACGAATTTCCAGAGGATCCCATGGAGCGGTTCTGCAAAGTATATGAACATATCTTTCAGATCGACCGACATGAGCCATTTACAGCTAAAGGTGTGGAAGAGCTGGTGAGGCGGATCAATCCTTCATATGTAACGTATGAGTATATTACCAGAAGCAGGGAAGAGTTGTCAGCATATCTTCAGGCGGGAAGGCTTCGGTTATAAATTTTTGATTTAAGAATAATATAACAGAGAATTAAATTATCAGATAATATATTGACAAATCAGATAATAATTGTTATAAATAAAGAAAAGGAATCCAGTGGGAATCTGGAGCGGTGCATCACTGTGATAGTAGTTCATATTACTAGAGTCAGAGCCTAAAATAGAAATTGCAGGTAATGTTTACGCACATACATTAGTTTGCAGACAAGTATTATTTATTGTATTTGTCTGCAAACTTTTTTATTCTTATAAACAAAATGGAATTTTATATGGGGGAGGGGTGATACCGGTGGGCTAATCAGATGGTGGATTGCGTACTTAAAGAAAGAAGGCGAAAAAATCAGTACTTAATATTTTGAGAGAAGGAGGTACATATGAAACGGCATTTATTTAAATCTATATTATCATTATTTCTCTGCTTATCAATGATACTGGTACCAATAAATGTTTATGCGGCTGGTGATACAGGAAATTCTGTTATTGAGACACCAAGTGGAAATATTATAATAACAGAATCGGACTCCATAAGAACGGCAGAAATGACTGATGCTGAAGGAAATATTATTAAAGCGATTTTTAATAAGCAAACACAAGAAGCACAAATTTATGTTAATGGAATTAAATCTAATTTCAATAATACCTCCATCAAAAAGGCACCACCTGTTAGTGCAAGTGAGAAAGTGATTGGAAATTATAAGCGCAGATCCTCTATAGATACGTATGCGTATGCAACGTTAGATATAGAACAGACAATTGTATGGCAAGGATTAGCACAGACATCGTATGTTTGAGCAGATGCAGACACTTCCCATGGGAGTATCTGCAATGAATTAAATGTCAACGATTGTAAATGCTTGGATGAAGTGTACCCATTGTGTTGTTTGATGATTATTTGATTTTGTGAGATAACTGTGTATGTTTTATTTTATAATTATTGTAGTTATAATGATTCGTCTGTTGTGGCATATATGTAATTATTATTTTATAATAAAGCCAAAAAGAGAATATTCTATGGGCAGTGTAGTTCTTCTCTCGGGTTTTCTGTGTGCGAATTGTGTTCAAAGTAATATACAATTTTTGTTTTATACATGGACATATATGCCGAATGATTTTGACATAATAAAAATCATTTTTTGCATAGCAATTATATTAGAAGCAATATTTTCCTTATGGTATTGTAAAAGCAAGGTAAACCGGAAGGGAGCTTCATTTCCGTATTACCTCAATATTATTGGTTGTGTAATCACGATTCTTCTTTTCTTATATTTTTTTAAATAGTAAAAACTGGGTAGTGAAAGATATACTGCCCAGTTTTTATTTCAATGGTTCTTTTAAAATTATTCTTGTCTGAATAATAAATCAAGTAATTTGCGATCTTCCTCAGAACTGATGATGTATTTAGATCCAAGCAGTGGAATATACCATTAGAAGTAACGTTGTATAGAATACCATTAAAATTACTTGTATTAAATGTAAAATTATGGTACGTTAATATTATTAAAAGAAACGGTGGTTTGTTTTAATGGTATCATATGAATCTATAACATATTACAGATCATTTTAGGGATGAGAATGGAGTAGTTGCAGTATGGGAAAGCTATATGGGTACTGTCGAATAAGTACAAGAAACCAGAGTATCGAGCGGCAGGTGAGAAATATTTTAAGAGTCTATCCGGAAGCTATAATTATAAAGGAGATTTATACGGGTACCAGTTTTGATAGACCTGAATGGAACAAGTTAATGCGGACTATACAGGATGATGATGGAATCGTATTTGATGAGGTATCTCGTATGGGTCGAAACGCTGCGGAAGGTTTTGATATATATAAAGATATGTTTGAACGGGGAATCAATTTAATATATCTTAAGGAATCACATATCAATACGGAAAGCTATAGGGAATCGATGCAAAGCGTTATTGACATGGAAATTCAGTCCGGGAATCCTGATGCGGATGAACTGGTCAATTCGATTGTAAAAGCTGTAAAACGCTTTGCGCTGAGCAAAGTTGAGAAAGATATATACCGTGCCTTTGAGCAAGCCGAAAAAGAAGTCGATTATTTACATCGGCGTACAAAAGAAGGTATTGAAATGGCTCGGCTCAATGGAAAGCAGATCGGGCTGAAAAAGGGGACTAAGCTTGTGACTCGGAAATCAATTGAGGCTAAACGAGCGATTCAGAAATACAATAAGACATTTGGCGGTCCTCTTAACAATATTGAAACGATAAGGCAGATTGGGATATCTGAAACTACATTTTACAAATATCGGAAGGAGATTATAGAGGAATTGCTCGTGAAGCAAGAGGGTGCTCAAAAGGATTCATGTTGATACAATTGGAGCATCGTCAGTATGTATATTACAGTAGGAAGTTTTCGTTTATAGTTGTTGCTCACTGAAAATCTATTGACAAGACATGAAATGATTATTATAATTTAAATAAAATTCGGCAAAAGAATAAAATGCCGAATAACATTTGAATTATTTCTATGGATTTGGATATACTGGAATTGAGGTGAGCAATATGACAAATACAGTACAGATTCCAAATGACCAAATGATTTTTTCAGTTCAAGAGCTGAAAGATAAAGGTTTTTCATATTATAAAATTAATCAGATGGTTGATAAGGGAATCCTAATAAAACTAAATAAAAAATATTATGAAAATGTAAATTTTGATGGTGAGGAATCGGATTTCTACTATGCCTATGCATTTGTACCAGATGGAGTAGTTTGTCTGCTGAGTGCAGCTGTGTATTATAATCTGTCGACTTATCGCCCGGATGCCATTGATGTAGCAATTCCGAGAAAAGCAAAGGTATCAACTCTACCGGATTGGCCGGAACTGAATGTATGTTATTTTACAGATAACCGATTTGATGTTGGTATCGTGACCGTAGAGGATGGAAATAACCGATTTCGTATATATGATATTGAGAAAACTGTTGTTGACATCGTTTTCTACAGAGAAAAAATCGGAATTGAAGAAACGAAAGAAGTTCTTACAACCTATCTTCATCGGAGTGACCGTAATCTGAATAGACTAATCAGATATGCGGAGATGCTTAAATGTGGGGATGTAATGAAAATGTATCTGGAGGTGCTGGTATGACAAACGCTATATCGGTAAAGGACAGATTAAAGAAACAAGCGATAGAAGATGGAAAGACTATGCAGGATAAGCTGGTCACCTATGGTTTGGAGAGAACAATATATAGATTATCTGTTTCAAATTATGTGGAGAGATTTACACTAAAGGGCGGTATTTTCTTGTATGCACTATTTGATGGAGAGTATGCTCGTGCAACAATGGATATTGATCTTTTGGCACAACGAATTCCAAATGATGCAGAAGAAATGAAGAAAGTATTTAATGACATTTTTCTATAGAGTGCGATGATGCGTTACGATTTGATCTGAATACGCTTGAGGTCATCAATATAACTGAATTCAAGGAGTATCAAGGAGTAAATGTATCCGTTATGGGATATCTGGACAGAACCAAGGTCCCGGTATCAATAGATATTGGTTTTGGGGATATGGTGTATCCAGAAAGAGTGAAAATGAAGTTCCCGGTTCTGTTGGACATGGAAGTTCCGGAGATATATGCTTATTCGATTTATTCTGTCATAGCAGAAAAATTTGAAGCATTTGTTTCGCTAGGGCTTGTAAATGGCAGATATAAGGATTTCTATGATATTTATGTTTTGGCCGACAGCTATGATCTTGATGGCATGGAATTAATGAAGGCGATTGTAGAGACATTTACTCATCGAGAAACCAATTTTGACGATATTGCAGCCTTTGATGATAATTTTACCAAGGATGAGACCAGGCAGCGGAGATGGAGAGCCTTTATCAAAAAGAAGAAAGCACTGGTGAAAGTAGAATTTGAAGAAACAATGCAACTATTAAAAGAATTATTACTGCCCATTGTGGATTCAATTCATAACAATAATTCCTTCGAGCAGACATGGAGCAAAGAAACAAAAAGCTGGAGGTGAGTACATAAAATTAGCAATAGGAATCGTGTGAAAAATATCTTCTGCTTTTTTGGTTTCTGCTTTTTGCTAAAGTTACACTTATGATGCAACGTGATGAAAATGGACAGATTATCAAGGAGTCCGTTATTAAATTTGATTTGCGCGGTGAACTTGGCGTTGCTGTGGAATTGTGTAAACAGGCTGTTCCAGTAATTGCTAATGAGTGTATGGTGCGCGTATTTTATAAGGCATCTTGCAATGGAAATGAAAGAAAATAGTGTAAGTTGTCTTGCAGACATGAAAAAGATTGATTGGAATTCTGTTAAGCCTGTCAATAATCCAACAATTACACGTATGTTGATTGTTTCAACGGGAGTATTTACTGCACTTGATGTTGGTGAGGCAATTGCAACTAAAAAGTATTGGGTGTCTATTAAATTATGTTGGCGTGGGAAGATTTGCGGTTGCTATTGGTTCTGATGTGAGTTGGGGACTTAAAGTTCGAAACGTTAAAAAGGTTCGAGATGTGTATGAGAACATAAGGTATCAGACATTCAGAAAAGCTGATGTAGATATTTATAAAAGAATAGGAACAGATATGGATATACAGATGGATAAATTCGGTCGCTCATTAGAGCAGACGGAAATACTTTATAATCTTGAATATTACAAGACACTTGATGATATAGAACACACCAATATTCCTATAACTGGAGAAAGTGTTAAAGAACTGAAAACTACATGGCTCCAGGAATGGACGAAAAGGTCTTGTGGAACTAAGATTAAAGAAAGACGTTACAAAGGGTAAAGAGAAAAAAGCTATTGCTGAATCTATAAAAAAGGCAGAAGAATCTGTGGAGGCAATGAAGGTTGCTCGAAAAAATATGCTAAAGTATAATAGCTCTTTTGCTGAAGGTATGCAGATACAATGATAAATTGCATCCGGGAAAAGTTAGGAGGCGAAACCATGGCATACAGCGAATTAATCAAAAATTTTAATAAGATACGAGATTACATGCGGGATTTTTATGTCTATGGTTTCAAGAGCCGGGATGATTATACGAAAAAAAGTACCAGGTCTTATGACGACGAGAAACGTCGGATAGAGAGCTGGCTTGGTGACTATATGAAATTCCATCAGACCGTTGATGGTAAGAATGTATTTTTGTCAATTGATAGCAGAGTAACCAGACACAATCCACTTTATAAGGCATGGAAGACAAAGAGTTTTACAGATGGAGATATTACTCTTCATTTTATTGTTATGGATATTCTTTCTGCGAGACAAGAACTATCGCTTGGAGAGATCGCATATCAGGTAGACGAATATCTGTCTGTTTTTGGACATGCAAGAGTATTTGATGCTTCTACGATCAGGAAAAAACTCAACGAATATGTAAAAGAAGGATTGCTGCTAACGAGAAAGAACGGTAAGACAATGTTATACCGTCGCGCAGAAGAGTTTGAAATTCCAAGTAGGGATGTTTTGGATTTCTTTTCAGAAACCGCACCATGTGGTGTGCTTGGATCTTTTTTGGAAGATAAAACAAATGATATTGCTGATCATTTTGTATTCAAACATCATTATATAACTAGTGCATTGGACTGCGAAGTTTTGTGCATGATACTGAAAGCAATTCATGAAAAAAGAAATATAACAGTCGAGATGATTAATCGTAAAAAAGATCGCATTACGGAAACGAATGTTGTTCCTCTTCAAGTGATGATCAGTGTACAGAATGGGAGACAGTATATGATGGCTTATGCTCCATATTTTAAACGAATAACAGCGTATCGTCTTGATAATATTGTGACTGTTAAAAATGGTGACGTTGCAGATCGGTTTGATGAATTAAGAGATAAACTGAGTAAAATGCAGCAACATATGTGGGGAGTCGCTACAGACAGTCGATCAGGAAATCGAATAGAACATATTGAATTTACAGTTCAATATGATGATGGAGAACAGCATATACCAAGGCGATTGGAGAGGGAGAAACGAATCGGTCAATTGGAGTACATGGATGAGCATACATGTCGTTTTTCTGCTGATGTTTATGATGCAAGCGAATTGATTCCATGGATACGTACGTTTATCTGCCGAATCACAGATATTTCAATTTCTAATAAGGCGTTGGAAACACAGTTTAAAGAAGACTTGCAGGCGATGTATGAAATGTATGGATTGAAAGAGGAGGAATGATTATGCTGTTTCATGAAATTTACAGTACATATTTTCAAACCGTTGCAAAAATCTTGACAGAAGCGGTAGAGCATCCGCTTACGACTGAAGAAATCAACGCAATCATTCAGGATTATGCATTTGAAGAAAGTATATTGAATATTCCGAAGGCTTTGGGAATGGCACATTGGCAATTATTGAAAGAAGATGGAGCAACCATTCTCAGAAAGAATCCAACGATGCCACTCACAATTTTGCAGAAACGCTGGATTAATGCAATTGCATTAGATCCGAGAATACGTTTGTTTATGGATCAGCCAGTTGTATTTCCGGATGTTGAACCGTTATTTCTTCCGGAAGATATTTATGTCTTTGATAAGTATTTAGATGGTGATCCGTACGAGAATCCAGAATATATTCAGAACTTTCGGTTAATATTGGATGCGATCAAGCATCAATATCCGATACAAATCAGCATTACCAATCGTCATGGAAAACGAATAACAACCAGAACGATTCCTGAATATCTGGAATATTCCGAGAAAGATGATAAATTCCGGTTAATTGGAACAGGAAGCAAACTGGGAAATACGATCAATCTTGGAAGAATCACTTCTTGTGAAAAGTGTGAGAATGAACAAGGCGAAAAAATTGGGAAAAGAAAGCTGCCACAGCCGCGAAAAGTGATATTTGAACTGGTTGATGATAGGAATGCTTTGGAACGTGTTCTGATGCACTTCGCACATTTTGAAAAACAAGTCGAGAAAATAGATGAGCAGAAGTATCAAGTTACGTTGTACTATGACAAAGAGGACGAAACAGAGGTTATAATTCGTGTACTTTCATTTGGACCAATGCTTTACGTTGTAAAGCCCGTGGCATTTATTCATTTAATAAAGGACAGATTGTCAGATCAAAAAAGTTGTGGACTGTAAAGGTTCGCAACTTTTTTTCCATGATAAAAAGAAACGGAAGAGATAAACTATGGATCATAGCACAACACGTGAGGGACAAGTTCTTGCAGGTGGACTTAAGATCCACTTTGCAGGATATGGTTGTCGTAACAGCTGTCAGGCGTGGTTTGTTGAGAAAGGAGACGTATGAAATGTTTGAAATAAAGGGAAAAGTTGCAACAGCGATTTGCTATGCGAAGGTGGTTGAAGATGAGGCGATCGAACAGATTAGAAGAATGTGTGACTATGATTTGACAAAGGGAAGTAAGGTGCGAATTATGCCGGATGTTCATGCCGGAAAAGGTTGTACAATCGGGACAACTATGACAATCACAGATAAGATATGTCCTAATATTGTAGGTGTCGATATTGGTTGTGGAATGTATACTGTAAAGTTGCAGGAGCAGGTATTAGATTTTGAAAAAATAGATGAAGCATGCCATTATGTGCCTTCGGGAATGAATGTATGGGAAGGGAGAATGGAGCGTTTTGATTTGACACAGCTTAAATGCTATAGAGCTTTGCGAGATACAAAGAGATTAGAAAGATCACTTGGAACGCTGGGTGGAGGAAACCATTTTATCGAGGTTGATCGGGCAAAGGATGGTACATATTATCTGGTCATTCATTCAGGAAGCAGGAATTTAGGAAAACAGGTAGCTGAGATTTACCAACAGCTGGCAATTGATTTGCATGCGGGAAAAGAAGAGTACTTCAAAGAGCGAGATGAGATTATTCGTACTTACAAAGAGCAGGGGAGAAGGGCAGAAATTCAGGAAACATTAAAGCAATTAAAACAGGACTACGAGACACAGGATTTAGATGCACCAGATGACATCTGTTGGCTTTATGGATCGTTTATGGATGATTATCTGCATGATGTTGAAATCTGTCAGCGTTTTGCAAGAAGGAGCAGAGAGCGCATGGTGGAGATTATTATTGAGAGAACCAAACTGACGGCGGTAGAATCTTTTCATACCGTTCATAATTATATAGACGTCGATGAGATGATTCTTAGAAAAGGTGCCATTGCCGCACATGCCGGTGAAAAAATATTGATTCCGATTAATATGAGAGATGGTTCCGTTCTTGCAGTTGGCAAAGGAAATGTGGAATGGAATAATTCAGCACCACACGGAGCTGGTAGAATCATGTCCAGAACAAAAGCAAAACAGTCCATTGATTTGGAGGAATACAAAGCATCCATGCAAGGTATTTATTCTACCTCGGTGAATGCGGATACATTAGATGAGGCACCAATGGCATATAAATCGCTTGCGGATATTATTGATGTGATTAGAGATTCTGTAGAGATTATTGATATTATGAAACCAGTATATAATTTCAAAGCTTCGGATGGAAAGGAGCCTTGGAAAAAGAAGGGTGACGCAAATGAGAGAAAAGATACAGGAGCAGATTCGTAGAATTGAAGAATCGGAAAATATAAAAATACTTTTAGCTGTTGAATCGGGAAGTCGAGCATGGGGATTTGCCTCTCCGGATAGTGATTATGATGTGCGATTTGTTTATATCAGAAGGACAGAGGATTATCTGAGACTGGATGCAGTTCGAGATGTGATCGAACTGCCAATTGATGATATTTTGGATATTAACGGATGGGATTTGCAAAAGACATTAAGATTATTGTATAAGTCAAATCCAACACTATTTGAGTGGTTTTCTTCACCAATTGTTTATCAGGAAACAGAATTTGCCGACAAGCTTCGTGATTTGATGATGCATTATTTTTCATCAAAGAAGACGTTGTATCATTATATTAGCATGGCTGAAAAAAACTATCGGGGATATCTAAAAGGTGAGCTCGTCAGAGCAAAGAAATATTTCTATGTCTTACGTCCGGTACTGGCGTGCCGATGGATCTTGGACCGAGGTACGCCTCCGCCTATGTTGTTTTCGGAGTTGATAAAAGAGGAACTGCCGGTAGAATTAATCAATGCAGTGAATCAATTGCTGGAATTAAAGATGAACTCATCCGAAGTAAAATTGATTAAAAGAATTACGGAAATAAATGAATATCTTGATACAAGTATTCCGAGTATCAAAAGTGCAGTGAGATTACTGGACGATAGTCATACATCAGAATGGAATGAGCTGAATCAATTGTTTTTGCAAGAAGTGATAAATTGGGAGTAATTTGCACAGACATCAGGAATAGAATAGTGGCAAAGTATCAGCAAAGAAAAATCCACTTCAACTTTTTTGAAATCAATTCTACGATAAAAACATACCGTCTAGACAGCTACTTTTTTAGTTATTATCCAAAAGACATGTAATATATAGGTTCAAATGGTGAAAGTGCCCATTTGGGCCTATTATTGTATGAATTAATATGTTACAACCAGAGCAAGGTCCACCCGTGTAATGCAGTATTGTCATTTTGACAATTTTGTATTACGTACGAGTAGCAGACTTGATGGGGATTACGGGTCTTCGCTCCGCTTCGGTCCGTGCTAAGCATAGGATGAGATTGGGCCACAGCCGGTTGAGAATAAGGCGGTTGAAAAGATAGCTGCAACAGAGTCGGAAAAGCAACCATCATCTGGCCGTAAAAATGGCTGTGCAGGAGTCGGAAATGTGGCACCTAGTAAAGTAACTGAGAAATATAAAAGAAATAAATATCATGAAGTAAATTATTACTATGGGGAAGCGAAAGAAGCTTATTTTCCCAAGGGTGGCTTTATGGGGATGAAGAAACATTCCAGGCAATGTGCCTGTGACAGAAAAGCGTATGAAGAAGAATAAAAATATTTTAAAGACAAAAAGCACCGGGAATTAGTCGGCAGAAATACAAGCATCTGTTTTGACGAGAGCAGAATGGAAGAGTGGACATTTGAAAACGCAGATATGTCGGATGCAGTCATGCATAGAACAAAAACCTATGTTGATACTGGGATGGCAGGAAGTAACGGTAAATATGACAAATTTTAATACCATTATCGACGATATATTTCCACTGGCAGACAAAACAGAATATATCAATGCATTGGTTTCCTATCAGCTTTTGATTATTGATGATCTTGGAGTGGAACGAAATTCAGAATATGCATTAGGAATTATTTTCAACTTGTAAAGAGAAAAGAATTTGAAAAATTCATTTCGGAAAGGATGGAAATATAAATGAATGACAGGAGATGAAAATGAATATTCACAAAAATAAGATGCTATGGTATAATACAAGATACTGTATTAAGGCTTCTTATGAGAGGAGCTGAAATATGGGAAAAGATTTAAAAGGCAAAGAACTTGGCAGGGGAATATCCCAAGAAAGTATGGGATTATACTCAGCCAGGCGAATTGATAGGATTGAAATGGGAAGATGTCGATTTTAAATCTAAAACAATTCAGATTTGCAGAAGTATGGAATATCGTTACAGTGCAAAGGAGTGGCGTATTGGAGAACCAAAGAATAAATCAGGTTACCGTACGATACCCTTAACAAAAGAAGCGGTTGCTATACTAAAAAAACAAAAAAAGAATAAGAGGATTTCAGAAATTTCAACAGAATGGGAAGAATTTGTGTTTCTGTGTCGAAAAGGAACACCGGTCAAGAACAGTACATATGATACAGCGCTGTTTAAAATCTGTGATAAAGCAAAAATTCCAAGATTTTCGATGCATATCTTGAGACATACAAAAATAAGTATGCTGAAATCCCTTGAAATCAAAGGTATTTTAGGAGGAAATAGAGAAAATGAAATTAGGAATCGTAGGACTTCCAAATGTTGGAAAAAGTACATTATTTAACTCCCTGACCAAGGCAGGAGCATTGTCTGCAAACTATCCGTTTGCAACCATTGATCCGAACGTAGGAATTGTATCCGTACCGGATGAGCGGATCGTGAAGCTGGGAGAACTGTATCATACAAAGAAAGTGACACCGGCAACTATCGAATTCGTGGACATTGCAGGCCTTGTAAAAGGAGCCAGCAAAGGAGAAGGACTTGGTAACCAGTTCCTTGCAAATATCCGTGAAGTAGATGCCATTGTTCATGTAGTACGTTGTTTTGAGGATCCGAACATCATCCATGTGGATGGTTCCATTGATCCGGCAAGAGATATTGAGACCATCAATCTGGAGCTGATCTTCTCTGATATTGAGATCCTGGACAGAAGAATCTCTAAGATCGCAAAACAGGCAAAGATGGACAAGACTTATGCCAAAGAGCTGGAGCTTCTTGAAGCTGTCAAGGCACATCTGGAAGAGGGAAAGATGGCCAGAACCTTTGAAGTCCCGGATGATGAAGATGATGAAGCGTGGTTTAAGAATTACAATCTTCTGACCGCAAAACCGACCATCTACGCTGCAAATGTAGCGGAAGACGATCTGGCAGATGATGGTGCATCCAACCCGCATGTGGCTAAAGTCAGAGAGATGGCAAAAGAAGAAGGTGCAGAGGTATTTGTAATCTGTGCACAGATCGAGCAGGAACTCTCTGAACTGGATGAGGATGAGAAGAAAGAATATCTGGAGGATCTGGGAGTAGAATCCAGCGGACTTGACAAACTGGTGGCTGCAAGCTACAGCCTGTTAGGACTGATCAGCTTCCTGACTGCAGGTGAGGATGAGTGCCGTGCATGGACTATCAAGAAAGGTACGAAAGCTCCGCAGGCAGCAGGTAAGATCCATACGGATTTTGAACGTGGATTTATCAAAGCAGAGGTAGTTAATTATCAGGATCTGCTTGACAATGGAAGCCTTTCCGCAGCAAAAGAAAAAGGAATCGTCGGCATGGAAGGAAAAGATTACGTGGTGAAAGACGGCGATGTGATCCTGTTCCGTTTTAATGTATAAAGAAGGACTTGGAGCTTGTCGAAATCTGTCGATGAAATCAAGTTGCGAAAAGACAGAAACTACCATAAAATGAGATTGTGAGACGGAAAGGAAATATTCATCGATGAACATGTCAATCAACTTTCCACATCTGGGAATTTATCTGGAACATGTGGGAAAATCCATTTCCATCCATGGCTTTAGTATTGCCTATTATGGAATTATCATGGGATGCTCGATCCTGCTGGGCTTATACCTGGCAGAGCGCGAGGCAAAACGAACTGGACAGAATCCGGACACTTATACAGATCTGGTTATTTATGCCATCGTCGTATCGATCATCTGTGCCAGGACATACTATGTGATCTTCTCGTGGGACAGTTATAAAAATGATCTTCTGAGCATTTTTAATCTGAGACAGGGAGGAATTGCCATCTATGGAGCAGTGATCGGGGCAGTTGCTACGGTCTATGTATATAGCAGGGTGAAAAAGCTGTCATTTCCGGTTATGCTGGATACGGCCTGTATCGGACTGGTAGCAGGTCAGATCCTGGGACGGTGGGGTAATTTCTTCAACAGAGAAGCCTTTGGCGGTTATACAGACAATCTGTTTGCTATGCAGCTTCCGGTCAGTGCAGTGCGTGTCCATGAGATTACAGATGAGATGTGGGCACATGTACAGATCATAGGCGGCGAACAGTTTATACAGGTACATCCCACTTTTCTGTACGAATCTTTGTGGAATGTGGGTGTGATCTGTTTCCTGTACTGGTATCGGAAACGGAAAAAGTTCCAGGGAGAACTTTTTCTGACTTATCTGCTTGGATATGGACTTGGAAGAGCATGGATCGAAGGACTCCGTACAGATCAGCTTCAGATTGGCATGACCGGAATACCGGTATCCCAAATGCTGGCATGTATACTTGTGATTTTTTCCGCAGTAACAATTCTATGGGGCAGAAGTAACGCAAAGAGGAAAGAACAGGCGAAGACAAATGAATAAGGAATTGATCGAGAAACAGCGCAAAGAGCTGGATCGTATGGCGGAAGAGACTTGTGATCTTACTTCACTGGTCGCGGAAGCACAGAAAATGGACAGACTTATTGAGGTCTGGGAACAGGAACAGTTACTGTAAAGCGACAGCCTGCATCAGAGATGATGTGGGCTGTTTTTTTGTGTGTAAATCTGAAGAATTTCTTAAGACAGATATTGCTTTTTTTACTTATTCGGGGTATTATAAGTGCATAAGTGGTAAAAAGTGGCGTATTGTGGTTCTGAAATGGTAGAAAGTGGAGGAACTGACAGAACGAAAGAGGGTGAAGACGCATGTTCATGGGTGAATACAGACATACGGTAGATCCCAAAGGCAGGCTGATCGTACCCTCAAAATTCCGCGAGCTTCTGGGAACAGAGTTCGTTGTGACAAGAGGACTGGATGGTTGCCTTTTCGTGTATCCTATGGACAGCTGGACGGCCTATGTAGACAAATTGAAGAAGTTACCACTTACAGATAAAAATGCCCGTCTTTTCATGCGTTTTCTGATTGCAGGAGCAAACACCTGTGAACTGGACAAGCAGGGACGAATTCTTCTTCCGGCAACACTTCGGGAATTTGCAGGATTGGAAAAGGATGTATTGCTGGCAGGTATGCTGGATCATATCGAGATCTGGAATGAAGAACGCTGGAAAGAAAATGCTGATTTTGGGGACATGGATACCATAGCCAGTCATCTGAATGAGGTAAGCGGAAGAGAGTGAGGAGAGAACCCATGGAATTCAGCCATTATTCCGTTATGCTGAAAGAGACAATTGAAGAACTTAAGGTGAAGTCGGACGGAATCTATGTGGATGGAACGCTGGGTGGCGGCGGACATGCGTATGAGGTATGTAAGAGACTGTCGGATGCGGGACATTTTTATGGGATCGATCAGGACGCGGCAGCCATTGCGGCAGCGTCACAGAGACTCTCAGAATTTGGAGATCGTGTGACGATTATCCGCAGCAATTACTGCGAAATGTGTAAAGAGCTACGGGACCGAGGGGTGACCGGTGTGGACGGTATCGTTCTGGATCTGGGAGTATCCTCTTATCAGCTTGATGAAGCAGACAGAGGTTTCACTTACAGGGAAGATGCAGCTCTTGATATGCGGATGGATCAGCGCCAGGAGAAAACAGCCAGAGATATTGTCAATGGCTACAGTGAGATGGACTTATACCGGATCATACGTGATTACGGAGAAGATAAATTTGCAAAAAATATCGCGAAACACATTGTACAGGCCCGCGAGAGACAGCCGATCGAAACCACCGGTGAACTGGTGGAGATTATCAAGGCGTCGATCCCGGCAAAGATCCGCATGCAGAAAGGACATCCGGCAAAGCAGACCTTTCAGGCTATCCGGATCGAACTGAACCGGGAGCTGGAAGTGCTTCGGGATTCCCTGGACGATATGATCGATTTTTTGAATCCGGGCGGAAGACTCTGTATCATCACCTTCCATTCACTGGAAGACCGGATCGTAAAGAATGCATTTCGCAAAAATGAACATCCGTGTACTTGTCCGCCGGACTTTCCGGTCTGTGTATGCGGAAAAACACCGAAAGGAAAAGTGGTGACAAGAAAACCCATCCTTCCGGGAGAGGGAGAACTGGAAGAGAACAGCCGTTCCAAGAGTGCGAAGCTCAGAGTGTTTGAACGAAGCTAAGGGAAGCGGCTTGAGACGATAAAATGGCAGAAAGGAAGACCGCATATGTCGACAGGGAGAAAACGTCGAGTGATTGAAGGAAATACAGTGCGGAAACTCCAGGTAAGGGAAGAAAGACATTACCGGAGACAGGAAGAATCTCATGCATACAGGGTAGAACGTGATCAGAAAATACAGTATACGACTGTGATCTATATGCTGTTTCTGACCATTGCGGCTGCTATGGTTCTGTGGTCATGTGTAACTTACCTTCAGCTTCAGGCAGAGACCACCAGCAGAGTGAAGAATATTGCTGCGCTGGAGACGGAGCTGGAAGATCTGAAAAAAGAAAACGATGATAACTATACGAGAATCATGACTTCGGTAGATCTTGATTATATCCGCGATGTGGCAATCAATGAGCTGGGGATGGTCTATGCAAATGAAGATCAGGTGATCTTATACGATGGAGGGACCAAAGACTATGTACGACAGAGTCAGGATGTTCCGAAAGACAGTAAAACTTCATTGATGGATCAGCTTCTTGGCAAAAATGGAAAGTAGGAGTAATCTATGTCAAGACATCGCAGACGGCTGTCCAGGAGACAGCGTGGCATTCTGAAGATGAAACGAAAACTGGCACTTTTGTTTGTTGTGATCGTACTGCTTCTTATGGGAATCATTGTACGACTGGTCTATATCAACAGAGTCAGCGGCGAGCAGTATAAGAAGAGAGTTCTTGCACAGCAGGATACCAAAAGTCAGACACTTCCTTATAAAAGGGGAGATATTTATGACCGGAACGGAACTGTTCTGGCAACCAGTGAAAAAGTATATAATCTGATCCTGGATCCGGGTGTCCTGTGGAAAAACTATGACGAGGATGCCAAGAAGGACTGTGTGGAGCCAACCTTAAGTGCGTTGGTGGAGTACTTCGATCTGGATCGGAGCGAATTGAATACGATCATGCAGGAGAAAAAGGACAGTCATTATGTCATGCTGAAAAAGCAACTGACCAAATCGGAAGTGCAGGATTTTGAAGAAGCAATGGATGATAAGGACAGCAGGATCGAAGGTGTGTGGCTGGAAGATACTTACATCAGAAGGTATCCTTATGATTCTCTGGCATGTAACGTGATCGGATACACGGTATCCGGAAATGTGGGACAGTACGGAATCGAGCAGCAGTATTCTGATACACTGAACGGTGAGGATGGGCGTACCTACAATTATCTGAATGAAGACCTGGAGCAGGAAAAAAATGTCCGTGCAGCCGTGGATGGAGATTCTGTCATGTCCACGATTGATGTGACCCTGCAGGAAATCGTGGAAAAAGCGATCAATGATTTCCAGGAAAAATATACGAATAATTTTCGTGAGGGAGAAGCTGGAAGTAAGACGGCAGCAGCCATTATGATGGATCCCAATACAGGAGAGATCCTTGCCATGGCAAGCAACCGGAAATATGATCTGAACCAGCCTTATGACTTGGTGGCAAATGGAATCGCCACACAGGAAGAATCAGATGCCATGACAGAGGAAGAACGGCTGGATAAGCTCAATGAGCTGTGGCGTAACTTCTGTGTCAGTGATACTTATGAGCCAGGTTCCACCGCAAAGCCAATCACAGTGGCAGCGGCGCTGGAAAGTGGTGTGGTTCATGACGGCGATACATTTCTGTGTGATGGACGTCAGAATGTGGGCGGCCATGAGATCTGGTGTGCAAAGAAGATCGGTCATGGTGTGATAGACCTGGAAGGTTCTTTGAAGTTTTCCTGCAATGATGCCCTGATGCAGATTGCCGCAAAGCTTGGAGAAGAGGAGTATTCTAAATATCAGAATCTGTTCAACCTGGGACTTCGTACTGGTATTGACCTGCCAGGTGAAGCACGTACAGACAGTCTGATCTACTATGCCAAGGATCTGGCACCCAGTGATAATCTGGTCATGGGAGCCACAGACCTGGCAACCAATTCCTTTGGTCAGAACTTTAATGTGACTATGGTACAGTTGATCTCAGCATTTTCTGCGACTATCAACGGCGGTTATTATTATCAGCCCCATGTAGTGAAGAAAATTATGGACAGTAATGGAGGTACGGTAAAAAATGTAGAGCCGATCCTTTTAAGACGTCCTATTTCTTCCAAGACTTCTGCATTGATCCGTCAGTATCTGTATGCAACCATGTATGGTGCGCAGGATGCCAATGGAAATAATGCAACTGGTCGTGCTGCCCGGATCGCAGGATATGCCATGGGTGGTAAAACGGGTACCGCAGAGAAGATCCCGAGGGATAAGACCAACTACCTGGTTTCCTTTATTGGATTTGCACCGGCGGACAGCCCGCAGGTGGTGCTTTATGTGGTTGTAGATGAACCGAATGCACCGAAGCAGTCTACCAGCTCCTTTGCACAGGAGATCTGGAAAAATATTATGAAACAGGCACTTCCATACCTGAATATCTATCCGACAGAGGAGATTCCGGAGGATATGAAGGCTGAAGTGGAGGCAGAACAGGCAGCAGCTGCGGAGGCGGCAGCTTCTGAGGAGGAATCTTCGGAAGAGGAAAGTGCCCTTCCGGAAGGAACGGTAGTGGATCCGCAGACAGGGGAGACTGTACAGATGCCTGACCCGGACAGTGTGGATCAGAGTGATGACTCCGTGCTGGGAGACGCACCGGTTAATGAAAATCTGGAAAATGTGGAACCGGCAGATGCTACGGAAGATACGGCAGACGCCAATCCTACTGAATAAGAATGCAAAACACCTCATAAAATGGAGAAAACCATATGATGGGGTGTTTTTTTGCATTGCAGGACTTTTCATAGAAAAAAGATCGTGATCGTATTTGGCATCTGCCTGCTTCTGTTGTCGATCCTGGCAGGAAGACTGGTGTATCTGATGATCTTTGAGGCAGAGTATTATCAGAATCTGGCGAAGGATCTTCACGAAAGAGAACGAAGTATTAAGGCGGCCAGAGGACGGATCCTGGATCGGAACGGGACAGTTCTTGCAGATAACCAGACAGTCTGCACCATTTCTGTGATCCACAGTCAGATCAAAGACCCGGAAGGTGTGATCGATATGCTCTGTGAGGAACTAAAGCTTCCGGAAGAGACTGTACGCAAACGGGTGGAAAAGATCAGTTCTATTGAACGAATCAAATCCAATGTGAAGAAGGAAACAGGGGATGCTATTCGCGCCTGTGGATATGACGGTGTAAAAGTAGATGAAGATTTCAAACGATATTATCCTTATGGAGAACTGGCGTCCAAAGTACTTGGATTTACGGGAAGCGATAATCAGGGAATCATCGGACTGGAAGTGAAGTATGACGAATATATGGAAGGAATCCCGGGCACGATTCTTACGCTGACTGATGCAAGAGGGATTGAACTTGAAAATACAAAGGAAGACCGGGTAGAACCGGTGCCGGGTAACGATCTGGTGATCAGTCTGGATTATAATATTCAGATGTATGCCCAGCAGGAGGCGGAGAAGGTCATGGAAGCCAAAGGGGCAGACTATGTGTCGATTCTGATACTGAACCCCCAGAATGGGGAAATCTATGCCTGTGCCAATGTGCCGGAATTTGACCTGAATGATCCTTTTACATTGAATACGGGAGTGGATGCTTCGGCCATGACAGATCAGCAAAAGCAGGATGCCTTGAACCAGATGTGGAGAAATCAGTGCGTCAATGATACCTATGAGCCGGGATCCACTTTCAAAATATTTACTTCTTCGGCGGCCTTGCTGACGGGTACATCCAAGCTGACAGACCAGTATTACTGTCCAGGTTATAAGATCGTGGAAGACCGGCGGATCCGCTGTCATAAAGCAGGTGGACATGGGAGTGAGGACTTTACCAAAGCTTTGGAGAACAGCTGTAATCCGGCTTTGATGGAAATGGGGCTTCGCATGGGCGTTGACAGGTTTTATCAGTGTTTTTCAGATTATGGACTTCTGTCATTGACCGGCATTGATATTCCGGGCGAGGCAGGCACCATTATGCATAAGCTTGATAACATCGGCGAAGTAGAACTGGCGACCATGACCTTTGGACAGTCGTTTCAGATCACACCGGTACAACTGGCGGTGATGGCAAGCTCGGTGGTCAATGGAGGACGTCGGATCACACCGCATTTTGGAGTAGCAGTACAGGATCAGGAAGGAAAGATCTTGAAGGAATTTTCTTATCCAGTGAAGAAAGGAATCGTTACAGAAAAGGTGTCTGAGCAGATGCGGGAAATATTGGAAAAAGTAGTAGCAGAAGGATCAGGAAAGAAAGCCTATCTGGAAGGCTACCGGATCGGTGGAAAGACAGCAACTTCTCAGACCTTGCCCAGAAGTGCCCATAAATATATTTCTTCATTTCTTGGATTTGCACCAGCCAATGATCCACAGGTGCTGGCCGTGTGCATTGTCCATGATCCTCAGGGCATCTACTACGGTGGAACTGTCTGTGCACCTGTGGTGCGGACAATATTTGAAAATATTTTACCTTATCTGGGGATTGAGAAGACTTTTTGAAAGCGGATAACGGGAGTCGAACCCGCCTGTTCAGCTTGGGAAGCTGACATTCTACCGATGAACTATATCCGCATATAAGATTATTTTACACCTGTACTGATAAAAATGCAAGACCGATGGTTGATAAATTCGCCTGAAAGACGTATACTGATTACTGTTCAGAGTCGTGGGAATGGGACTCTGAACAGAAACAAATGAATATGAGGTGTTGATTATGTTGAATTTTGGTGTGATTGCCCCATTGCTGATCTCTTTTGTGATCAGTGCGGCTGCAGGTCCGAAGATCATCGGAATCCTTAGGAGGCTGAAAGCAGGACAGACGGTGAGGGACGATGGTCCGCAGACTCATCTGAAGAAGAATGGAACTCCTACCATGGGAGGTATTATTTTCCTGCTGGGTGTGGTGGTGACCTGCCTGTTTTATGTAAAAGATTATCCAAAGATCATTCCGGTATTATTTATGACTGTAGGATTTGGTATTGTAGGATTTTTGGATGACTATATTAAAGTGGTCCTGAAGCGTTCCGAAGGGCTGACACCAGGACAGAAGATGGCAGGACAGCTGGTGGTGACGGCTGTATTTGCATATTATATGGTGAAATATTCGGAAGCAGGGCTGACGATGCTGGTACCGTTCTGCCCGGGACTGACCATTGATCTTGGCTGGCTTTCCATTCCGCTTCTGTTCTTTGTCGTGATCGGAACAGTCAATGGAACCAACTTTACGGATGGACTTGATGGCCTGGCTTCCAGTGTTACGGTGATCGTTGCTGTATTTTTCTCTGTAGTCGCACTGGGAACGGGAACAGGCATTGCACCGGTGACACTGGCAGTTGCAGGTGGACTTCTTGGATTTCTTCTGTTTAATGTATATCCGGCAAGTGTATTCATGGGAGACACCGGTTCATTGGCACTGGGCGGATTCGTGGCATCGGTGGCATATATGCTGAATATGCCACTGTTCCTTCTGCTGGTTGGACTGATCTATATGGTTGAGGTGCTATCTGTGATCATTCAGGTCACTTATTTCAAAGCGACTCATGGTAAGCGGTTTTTCAAGATGGCTCCGATCCATCATCATTTTGAAAAATGCGGATGGTCTGAGACTCGTGTGGTAACAGTATTTTCTATTATAGAAGCATTTTGCTGTCTGATCGCACTGGCAGCAATGTAAGGAGGCACTATGGAATTTACAGACACAAAGGCGCTGGTCATTGGAACCGGGATCAGTGGATTGTCAGCGGTATCTCTGCTGGAACGAAAAGGTGCTCAGGTGATCCTGTTTGATGCCAATGAAAAACTGAAATGTGCAGATGTAAAAGCAAAATTAAAAGCAGACAGTCAGGCACAGATCTTGATCGGAACTCTGCCGGAAGGCTTGCTGGACACGGTGGATCTGGTGATCCCAAGTCCTGGAGTCCCGATGGATATTCCAATGATGCTGGAGGTCAGAAGGCGTGAGATTCCAGTCTGGGGTGAGATCGAACTTGGATATCGCTGCGGACAGGGGAGTATTGCAGCGATCACCGGAACGAATGGAAAGACCACGACGACAACCCTTGTGGGGCAGATCCTGAAAAATTATAATCCGCATACCTATGTGGTGGGAAATATCGGCATGCCATATGCAGATGTGGCGGACGGTATGGAGCCGGATGCTATGACGGCAGCAGAGATCAGCAGCTTTATGCTGGAGAGTATTGTAGAGTTTCATCCGAAAGTCAGTGCGATCCTTAATATTACGCCGGATCATCTGAACCGTCATCATACTATGGATAATTATATTGCGGCCAAGGAACGGATCGCAGAGAATCAGACGAAGGCAGATACCTGCGTGCTGAACTATGACGATGAATTGCTGCGGGCATATGGGGAAAACTGTCCGGCAGATGTTCTGTTTTTCAGCCGACTGCATAAACTGGAACAGGGCGTAGACCTGGAAGATGGTTATCTTGTGCTGAAAGATGATGGAAGAAAAGAACAGATCTGCCATGTGGATGAGCTTCATATTCTCGGTGGACACAATCATGAAAATGCCATGGCAGCCATCGCCATTACCCATCGAATGGGCGTGCCTGTGGACGTGATCCGTAAGACACTGTTGGAGTTCCGTGCGGTGGAACACCGGATCGAATTCGTGGAAGAAATTGCTGGTGTGGCATATTATAATGATTCCAAGGGAACCAACCCGGATGCGGCGATCAAAGGGATTCAGGCCATGAACCGTCCTACCTATCTGATCGGCGGAGGTTACGATAAGGGTTCGGAGTATGATGAGTGGATCGAGGCATTTGATGGAAAAGTGAAAGAACTGGTGCTGATCGGTGTGACAGCGCAGAAGATTGCTGACTGTGCAAGAAAGCACGGATTTGAGCATATTGTGTTTGCAGATTCTCTGGAAGATGCGGTGAAAGAGTGTGCGGCAAGAGCCGGATCCGGTGACGCTGTGCTTCTGTCTCCGGCCTGTGCAAGCTGGGATATGTTCAAAAGCTTTGAGCAGCGCGGAGAATTATTTAAAAAATATGTGAGGGATCTGATGGCATGACAGACCTGCATCAAAGAAATGGTGATACAAAAGAATCCATTGATTATGTACTTCTGATTCTGGTATTGCTTCTTGTGGTGTTCGGGCTTGTGGTGCTGTACAGTACCAGTGCTTACAATGGCAGGGTCAAATTTGCTGACCCTGCCTATTATTTACGTAAACAGTTTTTTGCGACCAGTATCGGACTCTTTTCCATGTATCTGGTGTCCTGTATGGATTATCGGAGGCTTCAGAATTATGCCTGGATCGGATATGGAATTGCACTGATGCTGTCCACAGCCGTGTTGTTTGTCGGACGGGAATATAATGGATCCAAACGGTGGCTGGCACTGGGTCCTCTGTCCTTCCAGCCTTCTGAGTACGCAAAACTGGCGGTGGTCGTTCTGCTGGCTGCTATTGTAAGCCGTAATGCATCTCATATGAAATCATGGAAATATATGTTTCTTGTGATCCTTCTGATCCTTCCGGTTGTGGGGCTGGTAGGATCCAACAACTTGAGTACGGCAATTATTATTCTTGGAATCGCAGTAATCCTGATCTTTGTTGCAAATCCACAGTTTTTACCTTTTCTATGGATCGGCGGCACAGGAGTGGGATTCATCGGTATTTTCCTGAGTCTGGAATCCTACCGGCTGGAACGGCTGGCCATCTGGCGGAATCCGGAATTATACGAAAAAGGATATCAGACCATGCAGGGACTCTATGCTATCGGTTCTGGTGGACTCTTCGGTGTGGGATTGGGAGAAAGCATGCAGAAGCTGGGCTTTGTGCCAGAGGCACAGAACGATATGATCTTTTCAATCATCTGTGAGGAACTGGGGCTTACAGGTGCAGTGGCAGTGCTGGTGATCTTCGGGCTTCTGATCTGGCGGCTCATGGTGATCGCCACTTGGACGAAGGATTTGTTTGGAGCTCTCCTGGCGGCAGGAGTTATGGGGCATATTATGATCCAGGTGATTCTGAATGTAGCAGTGGTGACCAATACGATCCCGAATACGGGAATCACTCTTCCGTTTGTCAGCTATGGTGGCACATCTGTCGTTTTTTTGCTGCTGGAGATGGGGATTGCTTTAAGCGTGTCCAGGGGTGTGCGGAAGGAACACTGATAGTGGCAGCGTTACAGAGCAGGAACACTGACAGGCATTTTTTGCATATACTGGTATATAACGGATGACCTGAAGGCGGGTCCAAAGGAGAGGGATGTGGACGAAAACAGAATTGTGATCAGCGGACCACAGAGAATGCAGGGAGAATTACTGGTACAGGGTTCCAAAAATGCGGCGCTTCCGATCCTGGCGGCAGCAGTGTTGGCTGACGGAATCTTTGTTCTGCATCACTGCCCGGAAATCTCCGATGTGGATCATATGCTGGAACTGCTGCAGACAGCGGGCTGCCGGGTCAGACGGGAAGGTCATATGGTGATTCTGGACACCAGAAGTCTTGATAATCACAGAATCACAGGATCAGGAGCGGGAAAGATGCGTTCCACCATCACCTTGCTTGGAAGTATGCTGGGAAGGCTTCATCAGGTAGAAATCCCTTATCCAGGTGGTTGTACCATTGGAAAGCGGCCCATTGATCTTCATCTAAGCGGTCTTAGACTGCTGGGCGCGGATTTTCGCCAGGAGGAACATACCCTGTGCGGATCAGCGGACCGGCTTCACGGAGCGCAGATCTGTCTTCATTTTCCAAGTGTGGGAGCTACGGAGAACCTGATGCTGGCGGCGGTACTCTCAGAGGGTGTGACAGTGATTCATGGGGCGGCCATGGAACCGGAGATCTGTGTGCTGGCAGAATTCTTACGGAAAATGGGAGCAAAAGTGAGGGGAGATGGAACACCTTGTGTGACCATTGAAGGAGTGAAAAAGCTGGATGCAGTGGAATATATCATTCCGTCTGACCGAATCGTGGCAGGAACCTATCTGCTTGGTGCGCTGATCACCAGAGGAGACGTAAAGCTTCTTCATCTGCCAGTGCAGCATCTGGGGACACTGCCCCATCTGCTGGAACAGATGGGAGCAGTCGTAGAGAGCGGGAAGGACTGGATCCATGTACAGATGGAGAAACGCTGCCGCCCGATCCCGAATATTGTGACAGCTCCGTTTCCGGGATTTTCCACCGATCTTCAGTCGGCATTGATGGCAGTGTTGTCCACGGCGGATGGCATCAGTTTTGTAGAAGAAAAAATATTTGAAGCCCGGTTTCAGATCGTGCCGGAACTTGTGAAGATGGGGGCATCCATTGTAAATCAGGACAGTTTTGCGCTGATCGAGGGAGTCCGGGGACTTTCGGGAGCGAAGGTGCAGGCAAGAGAACTGCGGGGAGGCGCGGGTCTTATTATGGCGGCACTGGCAGCAGAAGGGGAGACTGTTATGGAAGGCATGGAATATGTGCGCCGGGGCTATGAAGATATAAAAGGGGATTTGAAATCACTGGGAATCGTGATATACTGAACGCATGTGGAAAAAAGAAACAAAAACAAAGACAGTAAAAAAATTGATCGTGGTACTGGCGGCACTGGCAGTACTGTTCATATTGGGATTATCTTTTGCAGGTGTTTTCCGGGTGCGGCAGGTGACTGTGACCGGAAATGCCTACTATACCAAGGAAGAAGTAGTGGATCTGCTGCTGGATGAAGGAAGTCTTCAGAATACGCTTCTGGTATATCTTCGGTATAAATATCAGGAGCATCCGGAGATTCCGTTTATCGACGATTTTGAAGTGACCATGGATTCCTGGCAGAGCCTGAAGATCCGGGTCTATGAGAAAAATATGGTAGGTTATGTGCGCTATCTGGGGCAGGATGTGTATTTTGACAAAGATGGCATCGTGGTGGAGAGTTCTACCCAGGAACTGGAGGGAATCCCACAGATCAGCGGTGTGACCTTTGACAGTCTTGCCATACATCAGCCATTAAGCGTGGAAGATCCGACGATTTTTGATACGATTCTAAGCATTACAAAGCTTCTGACCAAATATGATCTGGATCCGGATGAGATCCGGTTTGGAGCAGGAGGTGAACTGTTCCTTCAACTGGGAGATGTGAAAGTGGCACTGGGAACCGGGGAGAATCTGGATGAGAAGATTTCCAGACTCAAACAGCTGGAGGGAGATCTTAAGGACAAGTCCGGTACGCTTCATATGGAAAACTATACAGACGAGACAACGCATATTTCCCTGGAGTCGGCAAAGTAAAGCAGTAATTATGATTTTTTTCAAAAATTTGTTGCGCATTTTAAGAAAAGAAGCTATGATATAAAGTAATGTAAGATGGCGTGGGAAATCGCTATTTGAAGGAGGATATAGCCTTGTTGGAAATCATGACGAATGAAACAGAAGCAGCTGCACGGATCATTGTGATCGGCGTTGGTGGTGCAGGAAATAATGCTGTAAATAGAATGGTAGAGGAACAGATCGGCGGAGTAGAATTTATCGGTGTGAACACGGACAAGCAGGCACTGAAGCTCTGCAAGGCTCCGACGGCGATCCAGATCGGCGAGAAGCTGACCAAAGGACTGGGAGCAGGTGCAAAGCCTGAGATCGGTGAAAAGGCGGCAGAAGAGAGTATTGAAGAGCTCAAAGAAGCGATCCAGGGTGCAGACATGGTATTTGTAACCTGTGGTATGGGTGGCGGAACCGGAACCGGTGCAACTCCTGTTCTGGCAAGAGCAGCTAAAGAGATGGGGATCCTGACGGTTGGTGTTGTGACCAAGCCGTTCCGTTTTGAAGCAAAGCAGAGAATGAACAATGCACTGGCAGGTATCGAGAAGCTGAAAGCTTCCGTAGATACTCTGATCGTGATCCCGAACGATAAGCTTCTGGAGATTGTGGACCGCAGAACTACCATGCCGGAGGCACTGAAGAAAGCAGATGAAGTATTGCAGCAGGCAGTACAGGGTATTACTGATCTGATCAATCTGCCGGCACTGATCAATCTGGATTTCGCAGACGTACAGACCGTCATGACAGACAAGGGTATCGCACATATTGGTATTGGTACTGCAAGAGGAGACGACAAGGCTCTGGAGGCAGTAAAACAGGCAATCACCAGTCCGCTTCTGGAGACAACTATCGCAGGAGCATCTCATGTGATCATCAATGTATCCGGAGATATTTCTCTGATTGATGCCAACGAGGCAGCAAGCTATGTACAGGAGCAGGTAGGCGAGGATGCAAACGTGATCTTTGGTGCAATGTATGACTCCACCAATTCTGATGAAGTAAGTATCACTGTAATTGCAACAGGTCTGCAGGATAATGCCAACAAGTCTGTCCTGCCGAATTATCGTCCGGTAACTCAGAAAACTCCGCAGCCGACTGCAGCCGCTTCAACAGCAGCACAGAATCCGGTAAAACCGGAGTTCAAGACCAAACCGGTACAGCCGCTTCCGGGACTGAAGACGTTTAAGAAGCCGGAGAGTACCATAGAAGAACAGGAGATCAAGATTCCGCAGTTCTTTCAGAAAAACAGATAGATAATAAAGGATATATCAGACACCCACTATGTGCCGAAAACGCCTGAGGCGTGGGCATGTAATGGGTGTTTCTTTGAATAGATATATGGGAAGAGGATAGACTATATGGAAACAATACCGATTACAGGACATACGGGACTGACCTGTCTGCTGGGCCAGCCGGTGGCACACAGCGTTTCGCCTGAGATGCACAATGAATCCTTCCGTTATCACGGACTGGACTATGTATATCTGGCATTTGATGTGGCACCGGAACAATTTGAGGCAGCAGTGGATGGGCTCATTACCTTTAATGCCAGAGGATGGAACTGTACCATGCCTCACAAGCGGCGGATGTTTGAACGGGTAGACAAGCTCTCCAAAGAAGCGGAACTGATCGGGGCAGTCAATACGGTAGTGCAGGAAAATGGTGTTCTGACCGGGTTTAATACGGATGGAAAAGGATATATGACTGCGGTAACAGATGCAGGCTTCGATATTATCGGAAAGAAGATGACGCTTCTGGGGACCGGAGGGGCAGCGGCTTCGATCATTACTCAGGCGGCGCTGGATGGAGTGCCGAAAATCGATGTGATTGCCAGAAAAGGTAATTCATGGAACGCAGTGGAGCAGGTCATCCATCGGGTGAACAGCCGGACAGACTGTAAGGTCTGTATGTATGAACTGAAGGATGAGGTGCAGATGAAAAAGAGCATCGATGAGAGTGCCATTCTGATCAATGCGTCCTCTGTAGGCATGAGTCCCCATGAAGAGGGCTGCCTGGTGCCGGATGTAAGTTACTTTCATCCGGAACTGATCGTATCGGATGTGATCTACCAGCCGAGGAAGACCAGACTTCTTCAGATGGCAGAATCAGTTGGATGCCCGACATTCAACGGCATGTATATGCTGCTCTATCAGGGAGCCTATGCGTTTGAACTGTGGACCGGTAAACCGATGCCGGTAGAACTGGTAAAAAATAAGTATTTTAAGTAGGGATAAAGAGATGAAACGGACATTCAAATTAAGTACAGGTGTTTTTGGAGAAGGAGATCCGAAAATCTGTGCGCCTATCGTAGGCAGGACAAAAGAAGATATTTTTAAGGCTGCAGAGGTTATTGCAAAGACAGAAGCGGATGTGGTGGAATGGCGGGGAGACTGGTTCGACCGTGTGGAAGACAGGGATGAACTGCTCGAAGTGCTACAGGGAATCCGCGGACGGATCAGAGAAAAAGCACTGCTTTTCACGCTCCGGACAGTCTATGAAGGTGGACAGCTTGCAGTGATGAAAGATACTTACTATGAGTTGAATGAACGGGCTGCCAGATCCGGCTATGTGGATCTGGTAGATGTGGAAGCATTCCGGGAGGAAGAACGGACATCAGAAGAGATCAGAAAACTTCAAAGCGCAGGTGTTCATGTGATCGCATCTTTTCACAATTTTGACCGGACACCGGACAGAGAAGAACTGATCCGCCGTCTGACCAGGATGCAGGAGATGGGAGCAGATGTGGCGAAGATCGCAGTGATGCCACAGAGCCGGGAAGATGTGATGACACTGATGGAAGCAACCATGGAGGCAGACCATTCTCTGGATATTCCGGTAGTGACCATGTCCATGGGTCGTCTGGGAGTCTTAAGTCGTCTGGCAGGAACCCTGACAGGTTCAGCTATGACCTTTGCGAGTGTGGGAGAAGCATCCGCACCGGGTCAGATTCCCATCGAGCAGATGAGAGTATTTTGTCAGCTTTTGTCTATGAAATAGAAAAGCAGGCTGCACCGTTTGACACGGTTCGCGGCCTACTTTTTTTATAATGTTGTCTATCATAAGAGAGAGGACAGCAAGTGTATTATGAAGTTTATGTAGATGTACTGTTTGTGGAAAATCTGTGGGTCAACGTGTGTCTCTTGCTTCTCACATCCAGACTGATGGGGTATCAGACAGACAGAAAACGGATCGCAGCCGGAGCAGCACTGGGAAGCATGGGAGCCTGTCTGCTGGAAACAGGTTCGGCTTATCTGACAACAGCAGGATGGTTTCTGGGGACGATTCTTACGGCGGCAGTCATGATCCGGACCGCATACGGAAAAAGGAACACATACATAAAGTGTCTGGTCGTGTTATATCTGGAAGGATGGCTGCTTGGCGGTACGATCCGGTATCTGGAACAGTTCTATGTGCCGGCGGGGCTTATGATGGCAGGAGGTTCGATGGTGCTTGCAGGTATCCTGCTGGCTGTCGAGTGGGTGCTGGTGAAGCTTCGGGAGCGAGAAGATATCATCTGTCCGGTGGCATTGTATCTGGGGGAGGCATCGATCAGCACCGAGGGACTTGTGGATACAGGAAATTCCCTGCGGGATCCTGTGAGCGGTCGGCCGGTCAGCGTCTGTACGGAACCGGTGCTGCAGGCACTTGTGAAGAAGTCTGGAAAAGAGCTTTTTCCGAGACTCATTCCTTATCAGACCGTTGCGGAGCATGGACTTTTAAAAGCGTATGTGCTGGATCGCATGGAAATTACCACAAATACAGGAATCTGTGTGTGCAGGCATCCGATCCTTGCAGGCATGCCTATGACCAGCAGACAGTATGAGCTGATTCTTCATCAGGAGCTTCTGTCCTCCCGGGAGGAGGCAACATGATCATCAAGGTAGCAATACCCAATCAGATCCAATTGAAAGTCGTACCCAGATTCAAAAGTATGTTTCTGGCTCAGAAAGGAGAAATCCATTATATAGGAGGTTCCGAGATCCTTCCACCGCCCTTGAATCCGGTGGAGGAGTCGGAAGCGATACACAATCTTTCAACAGAACAGGAACAGCAGGCAAAAGCCACGCTGATCGAACATAACCTGCGGCTGGTAGTCTACATAGCGAAAAAATTTGACAATACCGGAGTGGGTGTGGAGGATCTGATCTCCATTGGAACCATAGGACTTATCAAAGCAATCAATACGTTTAACAGTGGAAAGAATATCAAACTTGCTACCTATGCGTCCCGTTGTATTGAAAATGAGATCCTGATGTATCTGAGAAGAAACAGCAAGCTTCGGATGGAAGTATCTATTGATGAGCCGCTGAATGTGGACTGGGATGGAAATGAACTGCTGCTTTCGGATATTCTGGGAACGGATGAAGACATTATTTACCGAGATCTGGAAAATGAAGTGGAACGAAAGCTTCTAAGAAAAGCGTTGGGAAAATTATCCAGACGGGAGCGGATGATCATCGAACTGCGGTTTGGACTTAATCATCCTTCCGGGCAGGAGATGACCCAGAAGGAAGTGGCGGATCTTCTGGGAATTTCCCAGTCCTATATTTCACGGCTGGAGAAGAAGATCATCGGAAGACTGAAAAAAGAGATTGTAAGATACGAGTAGATGGAATAGGGGATTATTTCAGATAGTTCCGCATGGTCTTCAGTGCATTTTTTTCCAGACGGCTGACCTGAGCCTGGGAGATATGGATCTCCTCAGCCACCTCCATCTGGGTCTTCCCTTCAAAGAAGCGAAGATCGATGATGTGATGTTCTCTTGGGGTCAGCCGCTTCATGGCCTCGGATAAGGACAGATTTTCCACCCAGTTGTCTTCTTTATTTTTTTTATCGCTGATCTGATCCATCACATAGAGGGTGTCTCCGCCTTCTGTATAGACTGGATCAAAGAGGCTCACCGGGCTTTGAATGGCATCCAGTGCATATACAATATCTTCGGCAGCGATGCCGGTGGCAGCGGAGATTTCCTGAATGGTCGGTTCGGAAGCATGCTCTTTCATAAGCATTTCCCTGGCGTAGATGGCCTTATAGGCTGTATCCCGAAGAGACCGGCTGACCCGGATACTGTTGTTGTCCCGAAGATACCGGCGGATCTCGCCCACGATCATAGGCACTGCATAAGTACTGAATTTTACATCCATGGTACAGTCAAAATTGTCGATGGCTTTCATGAGGCCGATGCAGCCGATCTGAAATAAGTCATCGGCATTTTCACTGCTGGATGAGAACCGTTTGATCACGCTTAAGACCAGACGGAGATTGCCTTTAATATAAATCTCCCTGGCCTCCTGATCTCCTTTTTTAATCCGCTCGAATAACAGCTTCTTTTCATCATTGGTAAGGAGCGGCAGTTTGGATGTGTTGACTCCGCAGATTTCCACCTTGTTGATAAGCATACAGTTCCCTCCTGACTTGTTAAAAGCATTTCCCAAAATAAATGGGTTATGCAGAAAATACAGAAAAAACTATTTCCATATTTTTCTTGGAGAGAGCACCTTTTCTGCTGTGATCTCCACCAGTACAATATCAGGACCGATCTGACAGATACAGTTCCAGGGAATGATATATTCCTGATCCGGACAGAGAAGACCACACAGTCTTGGAGGACCAGGCACGATGATGGAACAGATCTGACCACTACACTCATCAATGACCAGATCACAGATCTGGCCAAGCTTCTTGCAGTCACATCGGTTGATCACATCTTTTTCTTTTAATTCACAGAATCTCATCGGAATATCTCCATGCACCATTGTTTGTTAAAGCATATGCTTCTTTGAGTCTTTCATTGACAGAAAAGTGCAGCCTGTTATATACTGAACAACAAAGAAGGAGGGGTTTCATGAAGTGTCCATATTGCGGAAAAGACAATACAAGAGTCATTGATTCCAGACCTGCGGATGATGGGGATTCCATCCGCCGGAGAAGAGAATGTGATGAATGTCATAAACGGTTTACTACTTATGAAAAGGTAGAGACGATCCCGATGATCGTGATCAAAAAAGATAATAACAGGGAGACTTATGACCGGGCCAAAGTTGAGGGCGGGGTGTTCCGTGCCTGTCACAAGAGACCGGTGTCAGCCACACAGATAGAAGCTATGATCGATGATGTGGAATCAAGTATTTTCAGCAAAGAGGAACGTGAGATCTCCAGCCGTCAGATCGGGGAAATGGTTATGGAAAAGCTGAAAGACCTGGATTCTGTGGCTTATGTCAGGTTTGCTTCCGTGTACAGAGAGTTCAAAGATGTGAATACATTTATGGATGAACTGAAAAAAATGCTGAAGTAGAATGAAGAAAGTTTGAAAAAACAGTTGAAATAATGGATGTTCTATTATAAAATAGGATAAAGTGTGGGGACTGCGCATTGCCCCGTATAACATAAGGAGGACGAATTAACATGATTTCTGCAGGAGATTTCAGAAATGGCGTTACACTGGAGATCGAAGGTAACGTTTATCAGATTTTAGAGTTTCAGCATGTAAAACCGGGTAAAGGTGCTGCATTTGTGAGAACCAAACTTAAAAATATCATCAACGGCGGTGTAGTTGAGAAGACTTTCCGTCCGACCGAGAAATTCCCGGCAGCACGTATTGACCGTGTAGACATGCAGTATCTGTACAGTGATGGAGATCTGTTCCACTTCATGAACGTGGAGAACTACGATCAGATCGCACTGAACAGCGAAGATGTGGGAGATTCCCTGAAGTTTGTAAAAGAGAACGAGATGGTTAAGATCTGTTCTCACAACGGTAACGTATTCGCAGTAGAGGCTCCGCTGTTTGTAGAGCTTGAGGTCACAGATACTGAGCCGGGCTTCAAAGGTGATACTGCAACAGGTGCTACCAAACCGGCAACCGTTGAGACTGGTGCAGTTGTTAACGTTCCGCTGTTCGTTGAGACCGGAAACAAGATCAAGATCGACACCAGAACCGGTGAGTATCTGTCCAGAGTTTAATTCTGGTTTATAAGGAAAATCCATACAGGAAGGCAGAATGTTCTATTGCAACATCTGCCTTCTTTTATTTTTGTTACAGAAAACAATGACAAAAAATATGTTACATCAGTAAGAACATATATTGTTAGATTCTGTGAAAAATCGCTTGAAAAAGTGGCGGCTAGTTGCTACAATGGAAAACGGCAGAATTTGCGTTATTTAATAATATATGTGATGGAGGGCTAAAAATGAGTAATACAGCACAGACCTTGGCAAGTGGCAGAATTGCAGCGCTGCTTGACGAGAACAGCTTTGTTGAGATTGGCGCAGCAGTTACTGCACGTGCGACAGATTTCAACATGAACAACACAGATACTCCTTCTGACGGCGTAATCACAGGTTACGGACTGATCAATGAGAGTCTTGTGTATGTGTACAGTCAGGATGCTTCCGTGCTGGGAGGCTCCATGGGCGAGATGCACGCAAAGAAAATTACAAAAATCTATGATATGGCTATGAAGATGGGAGCACCGGTGATCGGTCTTGTCGACTGTGCAGGTCTTCGTCTTCAGGAAGCAACGGATGCACTGAACGCATTTGGAGAGCTGTACCTGAAACAGTCAATGGCATCCGGCGTTGTTCCGCAGATCACAGCAGTATTTGGAACCTGCGGCGGCGGTATGGCAGTAGCATCTGCTATGTCTGACTTTACCTTTATGGAGTCCAAGAAAGCAAAACTTTTTGTAAACTCCCCGAATGCACTGGAAGGAAACGATGCATCCAAATGTGATACTGCTTCTGCAAAATTCCAGAGCGAGGAAGTTGGAAATGTTGATGTTGTAGCTGAAGAGGCTGAACTGATCACCAAGATCCGTGATCTGGTATCTCTGCTCCCGGCTAACAACGAAGATGATCTTTCCTATATGGACTGCGAGGATGATCTGAACAGAGTATGTGCAGATCTGGAAGCTTCTGCTGCAGATCCGGCAATTACCCTGCCGATGATCTCTGACTCCGGAATCTTCTTTGAGACCAAAGCAGAGTATGGAAAAGATATGGTGACCGGATTCATCAAACTGAACGGAACCACCGTAGGAGCAGTTGCTAACCGTTCCACCCTGTACGATGAGGAAGGCAATGCAGTTGAAGAGTTTAATGCAGAGATCTCTGCAAGAGGATGCGAAAAAGCAGCAAAATTCGTAGAGTTCTGTGATGCTTTCAATATTCCGGTACTGACTCTGACCAACGCAGCTGGCTTCAAGGCAACCAAATGCTCTGAGAAGAAGATGGCTGCAGCTGCTGCAGCACTTACCTATGCATTTGCAGAGGCAACTGTACCGAAGGTAAATGTAGTAGTTGGAAAAGCTTACGGAAGCGCATATGTGACTATGAACAGCAAAGGTCTTGGCGCTGACGTTGTATACGCATGGCCGAATGCAAAAATCGGTATGATGGGTGCAAAACTTGCGGTGAAAGTAATGTATCCGGAAGCTGACGCAAAAGAGCTGAGAGAGAAAGAAGCTGCTTATGCAGAACTTCAGAACAGTGTTGCTTCAGCAGCAAAGAGAGGTTATGTTGACAGTGTGATCGAAGCACAGGATACCAGAAAATACGTGATCGGTGCATTTGAGATGCTGTACACCAAGAGAGAAGACCGTCCCTTTAAAAAACATGGAACCGTGTAGAGCGAGGTGAATCATATGAAACAGAAATTAAGAAAGATCCTTGCGCTGCTAGTGCTTTCTGTATCGGTTCTGGGTCTGACTGCCTGCGGAAGTGCAAATGACAGTGAGACTATCGAGTATGACAGTGCGTATCTTCAGTCTGTATCTGATTTCCTGATCGGAAGCTGGAATGGTCTGTCAGAGGCTGATCTTGATACATATGCAACCATGGATGAGGAAGATGCTCAGTCTATGCTGGACTCTTATGGACTTCCGTTTACCGCTGAAGCATTTACCACCGCTTTTGCAGGTTACGAAGGTTCTATGGAAGAGCTGGGTGCTTATGTAAGTACGGATGGTTATGAGTTTGAGACTAAGAAGGATGAAGTGATTTTGATCACTCACCTGACTTACGAACAGCGCAAAGCGGATCTGGAAATTGTATTCAACAAGAAGAGTGTTGCACAGAGTGTAACTGTAAATCCGGAGTATTCTCTGGGTGAGATTCTTGCAAAAGCAGGAATGAATACACTCCTTGGTATGGGAACTGTATTCGCAGTACTGATCTTGATCAGTCTGGTCATCTACTGCTTCAACTTCATTCCGAATATTCAGGCAAAATTCGGAAAGAAGAAAGAAGAGAAAGCACCAGCCGCAAAACCGGCAGCAGCACCGGCTGCAGCTCCAGTAGCAGCACCGGCAGAGCCGACTGTGGATGAGGGCGAGTTAGTCGCAGCGATCACCGCAGCGATCTGTGCATATACCGGAAGCTCATCTGATGGATTCGTAGTACGTTCCATCCGTCGTGCAGATTCCGCAACCTGGAAAAGAGTATAAGGAAATTAGGAGGATATATTAAGATGAAAAATTATACCATTACCGTAAATGGCACTGTATATGAAGTATCTGTAGAAGAAGGTGGCGCAGGAAGCGCACCGGTTCGCGCAGCAGCTCCGAAGGCAGCACCGAAGGCACCGGCAGCAGCACCGGCTGCAGCAGCACCGGCAGCAAGTGCTGGTTCCATCGAAGTAACCGCATCTGTACCGGGTAAAGTATTTAAAGTAGAAGCAAGTGCTGGCCAGGCTGTAAAAGCTGGTGATCCGATTGTGATCCTGGAAGCTATGAAGATGGAGATCCCGGTTGTAGCTCCGGAAGACGGAACCGTTGCTGGCATCAACGTATCTGTTGGTGACGCTGTAGAGTCCGGTGATGTATTAGCTACCATGAACTAGGAACATATACGACTGGTATTCTAATTAATCATTGGAGGTTACAACATGAGCTATATTGCTGAAACATTAGGAAATCTCCTGCAGCAGACCGCGTTCTTTAACCTGACCTGGGGAAACTACGTAATGATCGCTGTTGCTTGTGGATTCCTGTATCTGGCTATTGCAAAAGAGTTTGAGCCTCTGCTTCTGGTTCCTATCTCTTTTGGAATGCTGCTGGTAAACATTTATCCTGACATTATGTTGTCAATCGAGGATTCTGCCAACGGAGTCGGCGGACTTCTCTACTATTTCTACACACTGGATGAGTGGGCGATCCTTCCGTCCCTGATCTTTATGGGTGTAGGTGCGATGACAGACTTCGGTCCGTTGATCGCAAACCCGAAGAGCTTCCTGCTTGGTGCAGCTGCTCAGTTCGGTATTTTCGCAGCTTATCTGGGAGCTATGCTTCTTGGCTTCTCTGATAAAGCAGCAGCAGCAATCTCCATTATCGGAGGTGCTGACGGTCCGACTTCCATCTTCCTGGCAGGTAAGCTGCAGCAGACGGCTATTATGGGACCGATCGCAGTAGCGGCATATTCCTATATGTCACTGGTGCCGGTTATCCAGCCGCCTATCATGAAGCTTCTGACCACTGAGAAAGAGCGTAAGATCAAGATGGAGCAGCTTCGTCCAGTATCTAAACTGGAGAAGATCCTGTTCCCGATCATCGTTACGATCATTATTTCTCTGATCCTGCCTACCACCGCTCCGCTGGTTGGTATGCTGATGCTGGGTAACCTGTTCCGTGAGAGCGGTGTGGTTCGTCAGCTGACAGAGACTGCATCCAATGCCCTGATGTATATCGTAGTTATTCTGCTTGGTACTTCTGTAGGAGCTACCACAAGTGCAGAAGCATTCCTGAACCTGGATACCCTGAAGATCGTTGCTCTGGGTCTGATTGCATTTGCATTTGGTACTGCAGCAGGTGTTCTCTTCGGTAAGATCATGTGTAAACTGACCGGAGGAAAGGTAAACCCGCTGATCGGTTCTGCAGGTGTGTCTGCAGTTCCTATGGCAGCCCGTGTATCCCAGAAGGTTGGTGCAGAGGCTGATCCGACCAACTTCCTTCTGATGCATGCAATGGGACCGAACGTAGCCGGTGTTATCGGTACTGCAGTTGCAGCCGGAACTTTCATGGCTATTTTCGGAGTATTCTAAGCTGCTGACGGAAAAGGACAAATTTGTAGGAGGAATAGAAAATGACTGAAATCGCTAAAAAGCCGATTAAAATAACAGAGACTATCCTGCGTGACGCACATCAGTCTCTGATTGCTACCCGTATGTCAACTGAGCAGATGCTTCCGATCATCGAAAAGCTTGACAACGTAGGATATCATTCCCTGGAGTGCTGGGGTGGAGCTACTTTCGATGCTTCCTTACGTTTCCTGAAAGAGGATCCGTGGGACAGACTTCGTAAGATCCGTGAAAGAGCTAAGAAGACCAAGCTGCAGATGCTGTTCCGTGGACAGAACATTCTGGGATATCGTCCGTATGGTGATGATGTGGTTGAGTACTTTGTACAGAAATCCATCGCAAACGGTATTGATATCATTCGTATCTTCGACTGTCTGAATGACCTTCGTAACCTGCAGACTGCAGTAAAGGCATCCAACAAAGAGGGCGGACATGCTCAGGTCGCACTTTCCTATACACTGGGAGATGCTTATACACTTGAGTATTGGACCTCCATGGCAAAACAGATCGAAGAGATGGGAGCAGATTCTATCTGTATCAAAGATATGGCAGGACTTCTCCTTCCGTACAAAGCAACCGAGCTGGTTACTGCACTGAAAGAGACCGTTAAGATCCCGATTCAGCTGCATACTCATTATACATCCGGTGTTGCTTCCATGACTTACCTCAAAGCTGTTGAGGCTGGCGTGGATGTGATCGACTGTGCAATGTCTCCGTTTGCTCTGGGTACTTCCCAGCCGGCAACTGAGGTTATGGTTGAGACCTTCAAAGGAACTCCGTATGATACCGGATATGATCAGAAGCTTCTGGCTGAGATCGCTGATTACTTCAGACCGATGCGTGACGAAGCTCTTGAGACCGGTCTGCTGAATCCGAAGAACCTTGGCGTTAACATCAAGACTCTTCTGTATCAGGTACCGGGTGGAATGCTTTCCAACCTGACTTCCCAGCTGAAAGAGCAGCATGCAGAAGACAAGTTCTATGACGTACTGGAAGAGGTTCCGCGTGTACGTAAAGATCTTGGTGAGTGCCCGCTGGTTACTCCGTCTTCTCAGATCGTTGGTACTCAGGCAGTATTTAACGTAATCATGGGTGAGCGTTACAAGATGGTAACCAAAGAGACCAAAGATGTTCTCTCTGGAAAATACGGAAAGACTGTAAAACCGTTCAATCCGGAAGTACAGAAGAAGTGCATCGGAGATGGTGAGATCATTACCTGCCGTCCGGCAGACCTGATCGGCAACGAGCTGCCGAAGCTGGAAGCTGAGATGGAAAAATACAAACAGCAGGATGAGGACGTTCTGTCCTACGCACTGTTCCCGCAGGTTGCTACTGACTTCTTCAAATACAGAGAAGCACAGCAGACCAAGATGGATGCAAATGTTGCAGACACCGAGAACGGAGCATATCCGGTTTAATTATTACAGACATAAGGAGAACCACTGGTGTATACCGGTGGTTCTTTTTTGTGTTTGCGCGCCATGGGCACGCTCTAACGGGTGCAAGTCCCGAACATGCCCAGATAGTGGGAAGTGTATAGCCGAA
>NZ_JBBMFC010000019.1:0-64583 GCF_040096225.1 Hominiventricola aquisgranensis
CGGCGGATCCGGCAGCGTACGGAATGTGAGTGGGAAGACAGGAGTGAATCTCTGTCCGCTCTGCGGAGAGGGAAAGCAGGTTACGGATACATCGGGAGAGATGCTGACGCTCCTTTCGGAACTTTTTAAGGTTCAGATCCAGCGTCAGATGATCTCGTCAGATGATTTTACGGGCACATTTGTTTGATAAAAGCAGGACTTCGCAGAAAAATCGGTCAATGAAAAGGAAAGGGGAGCGACCAGATGTTTGGCAATACGATCTCAATGATGGAAAAATCCATGGACTATCTGTGGAAGAAGCAGGAAGTGACGGCAAATAACATTGCCAATGTAGATACACCGGGATACCGGAGGAAACGCGTTAATTTTGAAGAAACATTCAGAAGAAAACTGGAAGCAGCCGCATTAACTGGGAAAAATGAGGATGTACGTCAGGCGATCCAAAGTTCAAAAAGCTATGTTGTGGAAGACGCGCACACAACGAGAGCAGATGGGAACGGCGTCAATGCCGATGTGGAATATACGGAACTTACAAGAACAGCACTGCAGTATCAGTATTTGACACAGTCGTTGAGCGGCGATATCGTCAGATACCGGTCAGCGATCAAAGGACAGTAGGGGAGGTCTCTATGGACGAATTATTTATACAGCCAATCCAGGTAAAAACGATGGAGAGCGGCATCGAAAGTATCTCGGCAAATGGCGGACAAGTCAGCGGTAAGGGCGGCGCGGAAACATTCAAAAGCGTTTTCCGGGAAGCGATCGACAACGTGACAAGTACAGAAAATGACCTGGTAAATAAACAGTATCTTTTAGCTACGGGACAACTGGAAAATGCACACTCTGTGATGGTGGCGTCTTCACAGGCACAGCTCGCAGTGGACATGTTGGTGTCGCTGCGGAATAAAGCAATGGAATCTTATAATGAGTTAATGCGTATCAGCCTGTAAAAAATACAAGGCTGATATTCTTGCGTAATGAAACGTAAAAAAGATGTTAAGAAAATGTTAAAAGGAAACTTTTGAGCTTATGAAAGAGAAACTGGAACAGATAAAAGAATTTGTGGGAAAGTTAAGCAGCAAGACGAAAAAGCTGATCATAGCGGGAGCGGCGCTGCTGTTGATCGCTGCGGTCGCCGTTGCATTTATTCTGAATAACCAGCCGTATGAGGTATTGTTTTCCGGATTGGGAACGGAAGAAGCACAGCAGATCGTTGGAAAGCTGCAGGAAAGCGGCATTGATTTTAAATATCAGGGAGAATCTACGATCTTAGTGAAAAAGGATGTCCTGGATGTGACGAAAGCACAGCTCGTACAGGAGGGGTATCCAAAGAGCGGGTTTACATACGATACATTTATCAATAACGTGGGTATGATGACGACGGATTCCGACAAGCGGACGTACAAATTATATGAACTGCAGGACCGGATCAGTTCTACGATCCGGTTGTTTGAGAATGTCAAAGATGCGAAAGTAACGATCGCGTTAGGTGAAGAGAGTAAATATGCTTTGGATGACGAGGCAAAGCAGGATTCCAGCGCGACCGCAGTCGTGACGATGAAAGACGGCGGATCGCCGACAGAAGATCAGGCGGCGGCGATCCAGCGTCTGGTCGCGAAAAGTGTGCCGGGAATGGAACTGGATCAGGTTGCGGTATTTGACGGAAATGGAAATGACGTTTCCGTTTCCGAAGAGTCGTCAAGCATGAACGGATCTGACGCGGAAGAGATCGCGGCAGTGATCGAAAACCAGATCGAAGAAAAAGTGCATGATGTGCTCGGACCGATTTACGGTAATCAGAACGTAAGGATTTCCGCAAGAGCAAAGGTCGATACGCAGCGGCTGATCACGGAGAGTACAACGTACAATACACCGGAAAAAATCGATCAGAATGATAAAAGCGGAATCGTCAGTCATGAAGAAAGTATGACGGAGAACACGAAGAACAGGCAGGGAACCGCAGGTGGAAAGGTTGGTACCGAAACCAACGCGGACAATACCGAGTACGCTGCCGGCAGAGGCGGCAACAGCAGCGCAAGTTCTGAAAGCGAAAGTGTTTCCAAAGATTATCTGGTCAATCAGATCAAAGAACAGGGGCAGATCGATCCGGGAGTCCTTACAGATCTGACAGTAGCGGTTGCAATTAATGGAGAGGGATATGGTGAATTGACGGAGAAGCAGATCCGGGATCTGGTAGGAAATGCAACCGGAATCGCGGCGGAAGACAGAGAGGGAAAGATCTCTCTGGTAAGCGCACCGTTCTATAAGGCAAATACAGAGGAGGCGTCGGCAAAGGCGAATGCCATGGATACGAAGACCCTCCTGATTCTTGCGGGAATCGCAGCGGCTGTACTGCTGATATTGAGCATTATCATTCTGATCGTTGCAAAACGGCGCAAAAAGAAGAGAATGTTGGAAGAACAGGAACTTCTTGCGGCAGAGACGGAAGTAATGCCGGATCTGCATGCGGATAGCGACGAGGATATTGGAAGACTGAGTAAAGAGATGCAGGAACTTCGGAACGACCGAGGAATGGAATTGAAGAAACAGGTACGCGAGTTTGCGGATCAGAATCCTGAGATTTCTGCCCAGTTGTTAAAATCATGGCTTAACGGAGGAGAGGATCATGGAGAACAATAGTTTAACGCCGGAACAAAAAGCCGCGGCGGTTATTGTCTCTTTGGGAGCGGAAAAGGCATCGAAAGTTTACAAGCATCTGAGTGAAAGCGAAATTGAAAAGCTGACGATTGAAGTCGCGAAGCTGGGACATGTACCTCCTGAGCAGACCGAAGACGTGTTGGATGAATTTTATAAGACGTGTCTTACACAGAAAGTTGTGACCGACGGCGGAATGGAATATGCGCGGAGCGTGCTGGAAAAAGCGTTTGGAGAGGCAACGACGCAGGTATTGCTGGAAAAATTGTCGAAATCCTTAAAAATGCGGCCGTTTGAATTTATCCGAAAAAGTAGTGTGAAGAATCTGTTTTCTTTCTTACAGCATGAACGTCCGCAGACGATCGCACTGGTGCTTTCCTATGCGGATGCAGATCAGGCGGCGACCGTGATCAGCGAACTGCCCAAAGAGAAGCGGATCAAAGTGGTCGAGTGTGTGGCAAAGATGGAGAGCGCTTCTCCGGATGCGATCAAGATCGTGGAATCCACGTTGAAGAAACGGTTTGAAAACATTCTTACCACAGATTACACAACCATTGGCGGTATCGATTATATTGCAGACGTTATGAATCATATGGATCGTGGAAATGAGAAGTTCATCTTTGATGAATTAGGGAAAGACAACAGTGAACTGGCAGATACGATCCGCAAGAAGATGTTCGTATTCGAAGATATTGTATCGATGGACAACCGTTCGATCCAGCGGTTTATCCGTGAATGTGACGTTAAGGATATCGTATACGCATTGAAAGGCTCAGACGAGAAGATCAAAGAACTTATTTTTGCCAACGTCTCTAAGCGTATGGCGGAAAGTATCAAGTCAGATCTTGAGATCACAGTCAATGTACGGCTTCGCGATGTAGAAGAGGCACAGCAGAGAATCGTAGCTGTGATCAGACGTCTGGAGGAAGCCGGAGAGGTGATCATTGTGAAGAGCGGAAAGGATGAGATCATTGCCTAGTAGGAATATCGTAAAAGACGCCGAAGAGCGGGATGTGCAGTCGTATGATTTTTTTGCGGGCTTTTTATTAAAAAAGGAAGAAGAAGTTCCGGAAGAAGAACGTATTCTGGAGAAGCCGGAAGCGGAAGAGATAGAATATGAGACTTTAAAGGAAGAGATTCTGGAAGAGGCAAGAGAACAGGCGAGACATATCGTGCAGGAGGCAAGACAGCAGGCAGAACTTCTCCGCGAGGAAGCCTTTGAAGAGGGAAAAAAGGCGGGGGAAGAGGAGGGGATCCGCTCCGCATATGAAGAACATCGGAAGATGCTGAATAAGGAACTGCGTTCTTTCCAGCAGAATTTTGCAGATGTGATCCGGGACGTGAGTATCCAGAAAGACAAAATTCTGGAAAAGAATATTGACGATCTGAAGCAGATCTCCATCTCCATTGCGGAAAAAGTGATCCATACGAGCATACGTTCCAGTGAGGAGATCATCAAAAGGATGATCCTGGCAGCCACAGAAAAGCTGAAAAAGCGACAGTGGGCGAAGATCTACATTACGAAATGCAATACGGATGTGAATATGGAAGTGGATGCAGAATTTCTGGAATCTCTGTCCCATCTGTCCGATAATCTGAAGATCATCACGATGAATGATGGGGAAGAGGGAACCTGCATTGTGGAGCTACCGGACGAGGTGATCGATGCAAGTGTGGGAACACAGTTGGAGAATATCAAAGATATTTTGAATAATGTAAGAAGATAAGCGGAGTTGACAGCGATGTTTAAGAAATTCCCGGAACTGATCGAGAATGCAGAGACGATCAGTTATATCGGTAAAATTGAGAATATAGTAGGGATGTGTATGGAATCTTCCGGAAGCCGGGCAAGTATCGGAGATATCGCCATAATCTACAACGAAGAGACGCACAAACAGATCCCGGTGGAAGTGGTCGGGTTCAAAAACGACAAGATCCAGTTGATGGCGTATGACAATATCAGTGGTGTTTCCGTCGGAAGCTTTGTGAGAAATACCAAGCACAGACTAAAGATTCCGGTAGGTGAGTTCCTCCGGGGAAGAATTATCGACGCAACGGGGAAGCCGATCGATTCGCTTGGCGCGTTTGAGTCCAGCAGACATTATTATGTAGATAATACATATATCAATCCACTGGATCGTCCGCCGATCACCGATACGCTGGACTTCGGGGTGAAAGCGATCGACGGTCTGAATACGGTCGGAAAAGGACAACGTATCGGGATTTTCGCCGGAAGCGGCGTTGGAAAGAGCACGCTGCTTGGGATGATCGCAAAAAATGTAAAAGCGGATATCAATGTGATCGCCCTTGTGGGCGAGCGAGGCAGGGAGGTCCGGGAGTTTGTCGAGAAAGATCTCGGGGAAGAGGGACTGAAACGGAGCGTCCTTGTGGTTGCGACATCGGATCAGCCGGCGATGCTGCGGATGAAATGCCCGTTGGTTGCGACAACGATCGCGGAGTATTTTAAAGATCAGGGCAAAGACGTTCTTCTTATGATGGATTCCCTCACCCGATTTGCGATGGCGCAAAGGGAGATCGGACTTGCGATCGGAGAGCCGCCGGTTGCAAGAGGATATACCCCCTCGATTTATGCGGAATTTCCGAAATTGCTTGAGCGAAGCGGAAATTTCAAGGAGGGATCGATCACAGGCGTTTATACGGTTCTGGTAGAGGGAGACGATACCAACGAACCGGTTGCCGACACCGTGCGCGGTATTTTGGATGGACATATCGTGTTGAGCAGAAAGCTGGCGAATGAGAATCATTTTCCGGCGATCGATGTGAATGCGAGTATTTCGCGTCTGATGTCGAACATTGTGGATGAAGAGCATAAGGCGGCGGCATCCGCGCTGCGGGATATCTTGAGTATTTATGCGAAAAATGAAGATCTGATCTCGATCGGAGCCTATAAAGCGGGCTCGAATCCAAAGCTGGATTTTGCGATTTCCAAGATCGATCAGGTAAATGCATTTTTAATGCAGAAAGTGGACGAGCATTTTACAAAAGAAGAAATTTTGGAAATGATGAAGCAGATTTTAGCATAAAGAGGCTATTGATAAGACATGAAAAAGTTTTTTTTCTCGTTAAATACAGTGTTGAATTATAAAGAACAGGTTTTGGAGAGTCTTCGCGGAGAACATGTGGCGGCGCTTTTGAAAGTCAGGGCATGTGAAAGAGAAATAGAAGCTCTGGAAAATCAGCATAAAGACTGTATGGAAGAATTTGAATGTCAGAAAAGAACCGGGATCGCAATCTCTAAAATGAAGACCTATGAGGGGTATTTAGAAAGTCTGGGCGTTCGGATCTTAAGAAAACAGGAGCATCTTGCAGACTTGAAAGAGGATGAGATAAAAAAACGTACCCGGATGATCGAAGCGAAGAAAGAATTTACTTCGATCCAGAAATTAAAAGAAAAAAAACAGGAAGAGTACCGCAAGCAGGAACAGAAAGAAAACGAGACGTTAATTGAAGAATTTGTTTCATCCAGAACGGCAGTTTCCAAATTGAACGGGTAATCCTGCATACAGCAGATTACTATATAAAATCAAAATAACAGAGAAAGGAAGGGAAAGGGAAAATGGAGTTTGTATCTTTTCAAAATGTGAATCATTTTGTCCCGAAACAGGCAGAGAAAGAGCAGAAGCAGTCCGCTGACAGAGAAAGCTTTCAAGATATCATGAAGAAAGCGCCGGAGCAGGCACAGACGGAAAAAGAGCAGGAAGACGTTTCCAAAAGCGAGAAGAAAGATCCGATCGTACAGAACGGGAATTTCGTACTGCAAAGCCAGTTATTGATCGTGCAGGCGCCGGTTCAGGAAGCTGTGCAGCAAGGGCAGGAAAATCCGATGACGGAAACTGTACCGGGAGAGCTGTCAGCAGGAACAGTACCAGAGAATGCAGAATGGACGGGATCTCAACAGGTCATGTCCGGTATCGAGACTGCGGAAAATGCGGGAATGCTCATCGACGATGCATCCCGGCAGGAGGCGCAACGACTTTCGGAAAAGACAGAGATCACACCGGAAACACTGCAGACGACAGACAACGGGCAGACCACACCAAAGACAACGGTTTCCGAGACTTCGCAGACGGAAAACCAGACCGGGAACGGCGTACAGAGCGGGGATCCGTTCAAAGCGGATCGGAAAGAAGAGTTGGAAAAATCTTCGGATCTGGATCGGCTCACGGAAACGCAGCCGGAAGAAAGTAATGTGGCGACGGTCGGAAGACAGGATGCTGCCGAACATACAAGCGGCGCTGCCAGAGAATCCGGAAAACGGGAACAGATCCAGGGATCGAGAGAGGTGCTTATGGTATCAAAGCAAGAAGAACTTCCGCAAGAGCTGACAAGACAGTTGTTAGTCAAAGCCTCGTCCGGCAGAAATGAATTTGAGATCCAGATCACGCCGAAACATCTTGGTGAGATCACCGTGCGGATCGCACAGGAAGACGGATGCAGTGTTGTGTCGATCATCTGCTCTGAGAAAAAAACGATGGAGCTGCTGGCACAGAGTGCAAAGGAAATCGGAAGTGTGATGGAACAGAATCTCGGAAAACCGACAGAGATCTATGTGGACGAGCAGAAGAGCGAGACACTCTGGCAGGACGGACAGCAGGATCAGGATCATTCCGGACGGGAATCGGAGCAGTATCGGCAGAAAGAAGAACAGGAAAAAATGCAGAAAGCAGAGAATGCCCGGTTTCTCCAGGAATTGAGACTGGGACTGATCGGGTAGGAAAGGAGAGAAAATATGGCAGTCAGCAGCGTAACAGGAAACAGCAATGCATTCAACAATCAGTACGCGACGCAGGGCGCGGCAGAGGCGAAGAACAGTGAAATGTCCATGGATGATTTCTGGCAGCTTATGGCGGCGCAGCTTCAGTATCAGGATATGACGAATCCGATGAGCAACAGCGAGATGATGAACCAGATGACACAGATGGCAACGATGAATGCGATGACACAGGTGTCCAATGCGATCGCCAATTTTGGTATCGTTACGAACAACTTGTCGCAGGTCACACTGACGTCTTATTCTATGGGAATGATCGGAAGAGAAGTCACGGTAGCGACGGTGGATGAAAACGGAAAAGTGAATGGCGAGAAAAAGGGCGTTGTCACAGGAGTTGACCTGACAGGCGGACAGTTTGTCTATATTGACGGTGAGAAGTACAGCTTATCACAGATCATGAGTGTCGGGGACGTTCCGAAGAATGAGGAAACGACACCGCCGGAAACGGAGAAGCCGGAGACGGAAAATCCGGAGACAGACGGAGAGAAGAGCTGAGTGTCGCATACAGGCAGGGGGATAAAATATGAATCAGATCAATAAGCTCACAAATGTGAATGCATTGAAGCTCTCTCATGCGTCTGTGCAGACACAAAAGACAGATGAAAGATTTTCCACATTGTTAAAAGAAGAGCTGGACCGCTCAGAGGGAGTCCGCTTTTCCAAACATGCGGCACAGAGAGTTGCGGAACGGGGGATCGAAGTTTCGGACCGGCTGATGTCGGATTTGAATCAGGCGGTAGAAAAGGCAAAAGCGAAAGGAGCCAGAGATGTTGTGATCATCGGAAAAGACGGCGCCTTTATCGTGAATGTTCCTCATAATCTGATCGTTACCACGATGAATGGTAACGAGATGAAAGAAAATATTTTTACAAACATAGACAGTGCTGTACTTTTATAGGCCGGACCATTATGGAGGTCTGATGTCTGTCCGAATGACAGGCACATGGGCAGCACAACGAAAGAAAAGGAGATAGAGAACAAATGGTCAGATCAATGATTGCAGGAGTTGCAGGATTAAAGACACATCAGTCCAAATTGGATGTTATTGGTAACAATATTGCAAATGTAAATACATGGGGATTCAAGTCTTCCAGTTTTAACTTCGCAGATTCCATGTATTCTACTTCGATCAACGGATCGGCAGGAAACGATCTTGCAGGAGGAGCCGGAGGAAGAAATGCTTCCCAGGTTGGATATGGAGTTACAACCGGATCAATCTCTACATCGTTTCAGGCAGGCGCTCCGGCGCCGTCCGCAAGTTCTCTCGATTGTATGATCGATGGAACCGGATTTTTCCTTGTAGGAAATATGATCAACGGAAGCTTTACCAACGTGGAAGAGTCCGGACTGAATCTTTCCAGAATCGGTTCGTTCTCTGTGGATGGAAATGGGTATCTGGTAGACTCCATGGGAAGTTATGTATATGGATATTCACTGGTTGACGGAACCGGAATCCCGGAGAAACCGGCGACGGCAAGCAAATGGACGATCAAAAATGCAACCGTGACGATCGATAAAACTGGAACGCCAAACACCATCTCGATCGGCGATGTGAAGGTGCAGACAACGAAGACCGATTTTAAAGGACAGGTGCAGGACTGGATCGCACAGGTGACAAAGAAAGGTGGAGGATTTGAGGGATTTACGATCAATCTGGAGAACTACAATGACGGCGCAAAGACAGTCAACCTGACGATCGAATCCAACCAGAAAGGCGTTGTGCAAAACGCAGCCGGCAAACCGGGAGATCCGGGTAAGATTACGACTGCATGGGGAAATGGTAAAAATACGACCGCACCGCAGGGTGGAACTGAGAAGGACAACTTCACACAAACCGTGATCGGCGCCAACCGTGTACCGGGCATCGCGGCAGAGTTCAGTGACGAACTTTCCACGATCCAGATCCCGACGGATCCGGATACCGGAATGGCATACAATATCCAGAGTTATAAGATCAACGAAGACGGCTCTGTTGTCGGTGTGGACGAACAGGGACGCACCATTGCCATCGGACAGCTTGCTTTGATCACGGTAGAGAATCCAAACGGTTTGGAGAAAACAAACGGTTACTACTATAATATCGGACCAAATGCGGGAACTATCGAACATATCAAAGCGAACGGCGGAGCAGCCGGAAAGATCCGGGGAAATTATCTGGAGATGGCGAATGTGGATCTGGCAAACGAATTCTCACAGATGATCACAACACAGCGTGGTTATCAGGCGAATTCAAAGATCATCACCGTTACAGACCAGATGCTCGAAGAACTTGTCAATATGAAACGATAAAAAAGAACGATCCGGAAGGAGCGGGTAAATCTCCCCCGCTCCCCAGATAAAAAAGCCGGATGATCGATAAGAGAAAAGGGGAAACAATACTATGATCATGCTTACAAAACTGAATGACGAGAAAATTATTTTAAATTGTGAACAGGTAGAGGCAGTGGAATTTATACCGGAAGCAAAAGTGATTATGATGAATGGAAAGTTCTATATCGTGAAAGAAAGCGGAGAAGAGATAATTGAGAAAACAATCGAGTACAACGGAAAAATCCGGAGTTACGTTAATAAATAGAAGAAACAAATCATAGGGGAGGCAGCAGCATGGATTTAACCAGTATTATAGGTGTGGTAATCGGTGTGGTCCTGATTGTCTTTGTGGGAATCGGACCTAAGGATCTGGGCAACTTTTGGGATCCCGCAAGTGTGGCGATCGTGCTGGGCGGTACGCTCGCATCTGTTGTGGCGAGTTACCCATTTAGCGTGTTGAAAGCCACAGCAAAACATATCAAGATTTTATTTCAGGGCAAACGCTACAATGTACAGGCGTTGATCGATACGCTGGTAGAAATGGCGCAGACTGCAAGAAAGAATGGTCTGCTCGCACTGGAAGAAAAGGCGAACGAACAGGATGATGCATTTTTCCGGCAGGGGATCATGATGATCGTGGATGCGACAGAACGGGAAGAGGTGCGCTCAATCATGGAAAACGAACTGGATATTATGGATCAGCGCCATGAAGAGTCCTTAGGGATTTATGAGAAAGCGGCGAATTATGCGCCGGCATTCGGTATGATCGGAACACTTGTCGGTCTGGTAAACATGCTGAATGGAATGGATATGGACGCGGGAGCGTCTTCTAATATCGGACCGGCTATGGCGACGGCATTGATCACAACTTTTTATGGATGTGTGCTGGCACATTTATTCATTTCTCCGATCGCCAAAAAACTACGCGTGCGGAATGAAGAAGAGCTTTTGTACAAGCAGATCATGATCGAGGGACTTCTGGCGATCCAGTCGGGAGATAATCCGAAGTTTCTGAAAGAAAAACTTTTGACATATTTGAGCTACAATGACAGAAGCAAGCTTCAGGACGGCGAAGAGGGCGACGGCGAGGAGAAAGCAGCTAAAAAATCAGGCGGTAAAAGAAAAAAGAAATAGGGTGAGATAACAAGATGAGCAAGAGGCGTGAAAAAAAGCCGGAGAATGGATCAAATTGGATGGACACCTACGGAGATATGGTGACTCTATTGCTATGCTTTTTTGTGTTGCTGTATTCTATTTCTTCTGTGGATCAATCCAAGTGGATCAAGCTTGTAGAAAGTTTTAATCCGGATGCAAAAGAAGTCAGTCAGATTGTAACGGATACGGTAGCAGATGGAAATGACGAAGTTCCGGGCAGTGCTGAGGCAACTGAGGAGGCTGTGTTCGACGAATTGTATGAACGGTTGAAGCTGGCGGTGGAAGACGCTGGGATCGAGACGGAAGTGGAATTGACCAAAGGCGATGGGTATACTTTTGTACGGTTCCGGGACACGATATTTTTTGATGGGGACAGTGCGGTGATCCGTCCGGAGGGAAAAGTTATACTGGACAGGTTTGCGGAGGCGATCGCTCCGGCAAGCGATGTAATTCAGGAAATTCAGGTTTTGGGACATACGACGCAGGCGCTTCCCAATCATCAGAACGATGTGGTGAACGACCGCGTTCTTTCATGTGAGAGAGCGGCAAATGTCACAGTATATCTGCAGCAGAAAAATCTGGTTTCTCCGGATAAGCTTGTATCGGTCGGATATGGGCAGTTCAGACCGGTCGCACCGTTTGACACGGAAGAGAACCGGTCAAAGAACCGAAGAGTTGAGATCATCATTACGAAAAATAATTCCATACAGCGAAGGCTGGATGAGTATTATGAAGAAGTGGTTGGAAAAAATGAGTAAAGGCAGGTGTTCATAAAGATGGCAGAAGTGCTTTCACAAAGTCAGATTGATGCGCTGCTGCATTCTATGCAGAATGCAGATGTGGAAGAAAGCAAAGTTACACAGCCGCAACCTACGAAAACATATCGAAAATATGATTTTTACAGTCCCAAAAAATACACAAAAGATAAGTTGAAAATGCTGAAAAGCATTTATGATAACTATGCTCGGATCGCAACTTCGCAGATCAACGGCTTGTTCCGGGTGGCGAGCGAGGTGGAAGTGATCGGCGTAGAAGAGCAGAGATATTATGAATTCGGGAATGCACTGAATGAGACAGATGTGATCACTCTTGCGAAAGCAGAATTACAGGATCATTCGAAAAATCCTCCGATGGTGTTTCTTATTTCTCCGATCCTGATGGGGTCGATGATCGACAGGTTGTTGGGCGGAACCGGAACAGATACGGGAGTAGACGGTTCCTATGTATATACAGATATTGAGATCGCTCTGTATGAGAGTGTGATCAAACATTTGATCGCAATCACAAAAGATGTGTGGTCTACTTATATCCACATGGATGTGGAATTTGGATGGGTAGAAGAAAATCCGAGTATGTTCCAGGGGATCAGTGTGGATGAGACAGTCGTGATCGTCATGCTGAGAATTTCTCTGGGTGAGAATATCGAGGGAGCAATGAATATCTGCCTGCCGGGTACATTGTTGTTTAATATCTTTGATATTATAGAGAAGACCAAACATCTGGCAGATAAGGATAACAGCCACATGCAGCGAGATAACCAGGAAGAGATTCTTGAGAGTATCAAAGAGTCTGAGATGGAAGTCATGGCGCAGCTTGGCGTTGCGCGGCTGAATCTGGACGATATTTACAATCTTCATGTGGGCGATGTGATCGATTTGAACAAGCCGCAGGATTCCGCAGTATCGGTACATGTTGCCGGTCAGCCGTGGTTCAAAGGAAAACTTGGCGTATACAATAAGAACATCGCAGTAAAAATTGAAGAACGTGCAGAAGAAAAAAATGCAGGGTAGAAAAGAAATGACGGAGAAATATCAAAGATTCTCTGTACATATAAAAAAAAATATTTATGAAAAGAGGTAATGATAAATGGCAAAAATTTTATTGGTAGACGATGCAGCTTTTATGAGAATGATGTTAAAGACAACGTTAGGACAGGCTGGTTATACAGACGTGATCGAGGCGGCAGACGGTGCGCAGGCAGTGGAAATGTATCAGGCGGAGAAACCGGATCTGGTATTTATGGATATTACGATGCCGAATAAAGACGGTTTGGAAGCACTGAAAGAGATCAAAGCATTAGATCCGGCGGCAACGGTTGTGATGTGCTCAGCAATGGGACAGGAAGCGATGGTTATGGATTCCATCAAGTCGGGAGCGAAAGACTTTATTGTAAAACCGTTCAAACCGGAACGTATTTTGTCAACGATCAAGAAAATTCTTGGATAATCAGGGAGTGAGGAAGAAAAATGTCTTTTTTGAATTCTTTTGATATTAGTGTTTCAGGATTGACTGCACAAAGGCAGAGGCTGGATACTGTCGCAGAAAATATAGCAAATGCACAGACGACGAGAACCGCGGACGGAGGTCCATACCGACGTAAGATCGTTTCTTTTGAGGAGAAACCGGCGAGTTCTTTTCAGGAGGAGTTCAATAGCCGTCTTCGGCGCTCCGGAATGGAAAAAGGCGGCGTGCGTGTTTCACAGATTACAGAAGATCAAAGAGATCTGATTCCGGTATATGATCCGGATCATCCGGACGCAAACGAAGAGGGTTATGTTATGATGCCGAATGTAGATCTTGTAAAAGAGACCGTAGACGGAATGGCTGCGACAAGATCGTACGAGGCGAATATTACAGCGTTTAATGCGATCAAAATGATGTCGCAGAAAGCGTTGGAGATCGGGAAATAAGTAATTGCATAGGAGGAAAAGGGCAGAATGGGATCCAATTGTCTTAGCGCATTGGAAATAGATGCCGTAGGCGAAATCCTGAATATCAGTTTGGGAGCTTCGGCAACTGCGGTTTCAACAATGCTGAATACCAGAGTAGATATTACCACTCCTGTTGTAAATGTTGTCCGCAAGGATGAGTTTAAAATGGACAGAGTGGAGCCGGCGATCGGAGTTGAGATTACTTATATATCTGGCTTGGAGGGAAGCAATGTCATGTTGTTAAAAAGACATGACGTGCGGGTGATCGTGGAAATGCTGATGGGCATTCCGATGACGGATGAAGAGTTTGAATTAAACGAGATGAATATCAGCGCGGTCTGTGAAGTGATGAACCAGATGATGGGGGCGTCTTCCACAGCGCTTTCCGAATTCCTTGGAAAAGTTGTAAATATTTCAACACCGATTTCCTTTGAAGTGGAAAATGAAAAAGCGTTCATCGATAAATATTTTTCCGACGACGATTACAGAGTCGTTGTAAAATTTGCACTGAAGATCGCAGACAAACTGGAAAGCGAATTCTTTAACGTAATGCCGATCAGTCTTGCAAAGAGCCTTGTGAAAGGATTTCTTCCGGACGATGTGATCGTCGATCCGGCAAATGTAAATGAGGAAACGAAAGACGTTCCGAATGAAGAAGCAGCGCCGTCTTCAGGAGGAAAGCAGACGCTCTCCCAGGAGGAGATCGAAAGTCTGTTAAATGCGGAGGGAAGTACACAGGCAATGGTTGAGCAGCCTGCAGAACCACAGCAGGATCAAATGAGCGCCGGTATGAACCAGCAGATGAACGCACAAATGAATCAGGATCCGCAAATGAATCTGAATCCGCAGACTATGGCGCAGCAGCCGATGATGTCGGGAATGGCAGATGCATCTATGATGCAGATGCAAATGCAGATGATGCAGCAGATGATGCAGCAAATGCAGCAGATGCAGCAAATGCAGCAGATGCAGCAACAGCAGGAGGAAAAACAAAAAGCGGCAGAACCAAAACTGATCAACGTGCAGCCGATGGTGCGACAGAATCTGAATCAGGACCGCGGCGTGGTTCTTCAGGAAGAACAGGAAGAAAATATGGAACTGATCATGGGGGTTCCGCTTGAAATCTCCGTGGAGATCGGAAGAACAAAGAAACTGGTGAAAGATATTCTGGACTTCACCAAAGGATCTTTGGTTGTTCTGGATAAACTGGCGGGAGAACAGGTCGATCTGTTCGTCAACGGACAATGTATCGCAAAAGGCGACGTTGTGGTTGTAGAAGATAATTTTGGAATTCGTATTACAGAGATCACGAAAATCAACCTGGCAACATTAGAATAGGAAGGACGATTATGGGGAGTGTGATTCTGACTTTTATAGCGGCTGTTTTTATCATTTATCTAAGCTATGTCGTCAGCAAATATGTAGGACGAGGAATGAATAAAAACGGCAATTCACATTATATGCGAGTGGTCGATCAGCTCATGGTCGGACAGGATCGATACGTTGCGGTTGTACAGGCAGGGGACAAATACTTGCTGATCGGGGTAACTTCTCAGCAGATCAGCCTTTTGCAGGAACTGGATCCGGAGGATTTGATCCCGCTTGCGCCAATTCAGGGAAACAGTACACCTAAAGCACAGGAATTCAGAGAGCTCCTGAACAAATTTGGTAAAATGACCCAAAAAGGGGGAAAAGAAGATGTATGATTCCTTAATTAATGTCAATGGCAATCAAGTCCCTACATTAGAAATCTTATTGCTTCTGACTATTGTGGCGCTGCTGCCGTCATTGATCATCATGATGACTTCTTTTTCCCGGACGGTCATTATCCTGTCATTTTTGCGAAATGCGCTTGGAATCCAACAGACTCCGCCCAATATGGTGTTGGTCGGGATTTCCTTGTTTTTAACATTGTTCATTATGGATCCGGTGATCAAGGAAATCAATACGGAAGCATATGAACCATATAAAAATCAGCAGATCACGCAGGAAGAGGCGTTGGAGCGGGCACAGGTCCCGCTGAAAGAATTCATGTTAAAGCAGACGGAGAAAAGCAGTCTGAATTTATATATGGATATGGCGGATGTGCAGCTGGCGGAGGACGAGAGCCCGGAAGACCTTTCCATGACGGTCATTGTCCCGGCGTTTATGACCAGCGAACTCAAGAGAGCGTTTGTAGCAGGATTCTTATTATTTATTCCGTTTCTTCTGATCGACATTATCGTCTCCAGTACGTTGATGTCGATGGGAATGATCATGCTTCCGCCCGCGATGATCTCGCTGCCGTTCAAATTACTTCTTTTTATTACTGTGGACGGCTGGAACTTACTGTTCTCGACAATTGTAAAAAGTTTTCGATGAAGGGAAGAGATTGTTAGATGACAAACGGGGAAGTATTAGACTTAATGTATGAAGTGTTTGTACTGGCAGTTCAGCTTGGAGGACCGGTTCTGTTCATCAGTATGCTCGTTGGCGTATTAATCTCCATTATACAGGCGGCAACCCAGATCCATGAACAGACGATCACGTTTGTTCCCAAGCTGCTTGTGATCGGGATCATTTTGGTGTTTACGGGCGGGAACATGCTGGAGACGCTTCAGGATTTTACAGTACGGATCTTTCAGATGATACAGGGATGACGATTGGAGCAAGGAGAGAGAAATGCTGTTCGATACTACTGCACAGATCACCCTGTTTTCACTGATATTAATGAGAATGTCAGGGTTTATATTATTGAATCCGATTTTAGGAAGAAGAAATATCCCGATGCAGGTAAAGTCTGGATTCATTTTTATTTTGACAGTTACGGTATATTCTTTTTCGACAGGTGATGCGTTTGATATTACAAATCCGCTGGAGTATGGACTGCTTCTATTTAAAGAGTTTGCGGCGGGGTATGCGATCGGATTTGTAACAGAATTATTTTTCTTTGTGATCACATTTGCAGGATATGTAATGGATTTTCAGATGGGAATGTCGATGTCAACGGTATATGATCCGCAGAGCAATGCGCAGGTGCCGATTACAGGCAGCCTTTTACAGGCGTTTTATGTATTGTTGTTCTTTGCGGTGGACGGACATCTGGCTTTGATGAAGATTTTGCTGACATCGGCGGAGATCGTGCCTTACGGCGGGATTCTTCTGACGCAGGGGCTTGCGTCCCGGATGGTCGAGTTGTTTTCCGAGTGCGTGGTACTCGGGATCAAGTTTGCATTTCCGGTTCTGGCGGCTGAATTTCTGGTAGAGATCGGAGTTGGGATCCTCAATAAGATCGTACCGCAGATCAATGTATTTGTGATCAATATTCAATTGAAAGTAATCGTAGGTTTGGGGTTACTTGTATTGTTGATCTCCCCGATCGGGGAGTATCTCTCCAATCTTGTTACTGTGATGGTGAAAGCAATACAGGAAATCCTTACGTTTTTATAAAACAGAAATTCAGAAACGAAAGCGAAGTGAAGACAGATGGCAGACGATTCCAAAACTGAAAAAGCCACGCCCAAGAAGCGGCGCGATGAGCGGAAAGAGGGTCATGTCTTTTCGAGTAAAGATGTAATTGTCGTCGTGTCGCTTCTTGGGACGTTCTATGGGTTACAGATCTTGTTTCCGACTATATACAAGACGATCCGTGAGAATCTGCTCTATTATCTGAACAATGCGTTGTCGATTGAAGAGTTATCGATGGCGCAGTTGAGCGCTTTCGGGATAGACGCCATGCAAGTGCTGGCGATCTGCATTCTTCCACTTGGATTTATTTCGATCACGCTGGCAGTTGTGGCAACGGGCGTTCAGACAAAATTTATTTTTACCGCAAAATCAGCGGCGTTCAAGTTGAGCAATCTGAGTATTATCAAGGGAATTAAAAACTTGTTTTCCCTGCGGAATTTGATAGAGCTTTTAAAGGGGATCCTGAAGATCACGATCCTGTGCGTCGTGTTGTATCAGGCTTTGGAAGCGGATATGCGGAATATTATGCGCATGATGGATATGGACATTCAGGTATCTTCGGTGTATACATTGCAGCTTGTGATGGATATGGTCGTGAAGATCGGGTTGATCTTCTGCGCGATCGCCGGTTTTGATTATTTTTATCAACGATGGGATTATGAGAAAAAGATCCGGATGTCCAAGCAGGAACTGAAAGAGGAGTTCAAGCAGACGGAGGGAAATCCTGAGATCAAAGGAAAAATCCGAAATCTGCAGAGAAGCCGGGCAAGGAACCGGATGATGCAGGCAGTTCCGGATGCGGATGTGATCATCCGTAACCCGACGCATTTTGCCGTCGCGCTAAAATATGATATCCATAAAAACAACGCGCCGATACTTGTCGCAAAAGGACAGGATCTGATTGCTTTAAAGATCGTGGAAATCGCAGAGAAAAACGGCGTTACCGTTATTGAGAACCGGCCGCTGGCGCGGGGAATCTATGCGACGACGCCGTTGGACGGTGAAATACCGGCGGAATATTATGGAGTTGTGGCAGAGATTCTGGTACAGGTTTTCCGAAAGAATAAAAAAAGTCTGGAGTAAAAGATGAAGAAACTATTGAATAATGCAGTCGCTGTGATCGTTGTAATGATCGTACTGTTATTAATCATTCCATTGAATCCATTTGTATTGGATGTTTTTATAATTTTGAATATTTCCATTTCATTGATCATCTTGCTGATCAGCATGAATATCAAAGAGCCGCTGGAGTTTTCGATTTTTCCATCCATGCTTTTGATCACGACGTTGTTCCGTATCGGGATCAATATCTCTTCCACGAGAAATATCCTTGGAAACTCGGGAACGGCGGGAGCTGTGATCAAGTCGATGGGAGATTTTGTATTACAGGGAAACGTTGTAGTTGGTTTCATTATCTTTATCATTATCGTATTGGTGCAGTTCCTTGTTATCACAAAAGGTGCGGAACGAGTTGCGGAGGTTGCGGCACGTTTTACATTGGATGCGATGCCGGGAAAACAGATGGCGATCGACGCAGACTTAAGTACCGGTCTGATCGACGAGCAGCAGGCCAAGGAGCGGCGGTATAAGATCCAAAAAGAAGCGGATTTTTACGGCGCCATGGACGGTGCTACGAAGATCGTAAAGGGAGATGCGGTCATGTCCCTGATCATTACCGCAGTCAATTTCTTCGGCGGTATGATCATCGGAATGGTGCAGGGGGGAATGTCATTTTCAGAAGTCCTTTCGGTGTATTCGATCGCAACGGTCGGAGATGGTCTTGTATCTCAGATCCCTGCGCTTCTGATCTCCACGGCAACCGGTATGGTCGTGACCAGATCCGTTTCGGAGGGAAGTCTGAATGAGGATGCTTCCAAACAGTTTCTTGCCCAGCCGAAAGCAATCATGATCACCGGCGCGGCGCTGGCAGTGATGCTTGTGATCCCGGGAATGCCGAAGCTCCAGTTTGGCGTAGTCTCACTTGGATTGATGCTTGGAGGTTATATGCTGACGAAGCGGATGGAGGAAGCAGCTTCCGCTTCACGAAAAGCAGAAGAGATGGAAGAAGCCATGTCGCAGCAACAGCAGATGGTTTCCGAGGAAGAGGCGTTTAAGGACATCAGCAATGTGTATGATCTGATACAGGTAGAGCCGATCGAGATGGAATTTGGATATAGTCTGATCCCGCTGGTAGATGAGGGCAGCGGTGGAAAAATGATCAACCGGATCGTGATCTTCCGGCGGCAGTACGCACAAGAAATGGGATTTGTAATTCCGTCAATCCGGTTAAGAGACAGTTCCAGTCTGAATACCAATCAATACGTGATCAAGATCCGCGGCGAAGAAGTCGCAAAGGGTGAGATACTTGTGGATTATTATCTTGCTTTAGAACCGCCGAATCCGGAGAAAGAGATCGAGGGAATCGATACGATCGAACCGGCATACGGCATTCCGAGTAAATGGATCACTGTGGATAAGAAGGAGATGGCGGAGATTTATGGATATACGGTGATCGATCCGTTATCCGTGATGCTGACCCATTTATCGGAGACGATCAAACAACATTCTTACGAGCTTCTGAACCGACAGGAAGTTGTGAAGCTGGTGGACAATATGAAGAAGAAATCACCGGAACTGATCGAAGAACTGATTCCGACAACGATTTCTTATGGAAATTTCCAAAAAATATTGACGAATCTTTTGAAAGAGGGCATTCCGATCAAAGATATGGAGACGATCATGGAGACGATCATCGACGCGTCTATGGCGGTGAAAGATCTGGATTCTGTGACCGAACATATCCGTATGGCGCTGAAGCGTACGATCACGAGAAAGTTCTGTGAGGGCGGCAGCATGAAAGTGATCACTCTGGATGCAGATCTGGAGAAGAACATCATCACAAGCCTGACCGCAGGCGATCAGGGAATGTATCTGGCGCTCAGTCCGGATGTGATGCAGACCGTGATCACAAAACTGGGAGAGGAAATTAAAAAATTCAACGGATTTTCACAGCCTCCGGTTGTTCTTACGAGCCAGGTCGTGCGCGTACATGTGCATCATCTGATCGAACAGTTTTATCCGAATGTTTATGTTCTTTCTTTTAATGAGATCAACAATAATATACAAATCCAGGCGGTAGGGAACATTGCCGTCTGACAGTTATGAGGGAAGAGTATGAGTATACAGGAAGATTATACAGAAAAGTCGAATGAAGAACTTTTGCAGATGTATGGCTCTACCCATAGTCTGGAGATCAAACAGGAACTGGTGATGCGTTATCTCTATGTTGTAAAGAGTATTGCGCTGCAGAAGCGCGATGTATATATCAGCTTTTCGCAGATGGAAGATATTGTCAACGAGGGCGTGCTTGTGCTCATGAATGCGATCGAGAAGTTTGACGCAAAAAAACAGGTGAAATTCGAGACCTATATTTCCAAAAGGATCAAAGGCATGATCATCGATCTCGCGAGAAAACAAGACTGGGTCCCGAGGAGCGTAAGAAAAAGCGCAAGAGATATTGAAGATGCGGTTACCACATTATATAATAAAAACGGAACAGATCCGTCGCCGGAAGAGGTAGCGAAATATCTTGGGATCACGATGGAGAAGTATCAGGAGATCTTAAAGAAAGCGACGTTGTTCCATGTACTTTCTCTGGATATGGTGCTGGCAGAGGCGCAGGAGAACAGTACGCATGTACAGCTTCCGACCAGCGGGGAAGAAAAGCAGCCGGAATCCTGCCTGCTCAGGCAGGAGCTGACCGATGTGTTGGCGGAGGGGATCAGAACATTGAGGGAAAAAGAGCAGCTGGTCATTTCGCTTTATTATGTAGAGGAATTGAACATGAGGCAGATCGCGCAAGTGTTGGAGATCAGCGAGCCCCGTGTGTCTCAGATCCATAGCAGCGGTATTAAAAAATTAAAAAAATATATGCAGAAATTTAATCAGGAAGGGGAAAAGAAGCATGTTTCAAGGATATTATAATCTGGCGTCGAATTTGATCGTGCAGAATCGAAATATGAATGTGATCAGTAACAATATGACGAATATCTCCACGCCCGGATTTAAAAGCGACCAATTAGTTCAGGGAACATTCCGGGATGAGATTTTGTATCGGTTTGAGAGAGACGGAAGAACTCCGATCGGAACTACCTCAAGGATCAACACGGCGGAGGGCGTCGCAACAGACCAGACGCAGGGAACGCTTCGCGCCACGGAGCGGGCGCTGGATCTGGCTTTGAGCGGAAAAGGCTTCTTTGCGGTACAGAGCGGACAGGAAACCGTGTATACAAGAAATGGTTCTTTTAATGTGGATAATGAGGGGTATCTTGTACTTCAGGGGCTTGGAAGAGTTCAGGGACAGAATGGACCGATCCGGGTAAATACAGATGACATCCGTGTGACGGAGCAGGGATACGTCTTAAGTGCAGACGGAAGAGAAAATTACGGACGATTACAGGTTGTGGATTTTGCGGATTATGAACAACTGGAAAAAACGGCAAACGGAGCGTTTCGTTCCAATGCGCAGCCGCAGGGCGTAAATGGTACGGTGATCAAGCAGGGATATCTGGAAGACTCGAATGTGTCGATGGTGCAGGAGATGACGAACATGATGAGCGGTCAGCGGTCGCTTCAGAGTTCGGCGCAGCTTTTGAAAATGTATGACCAGCTCAGCGGAAAAGCAATCCAACTTGGTTCGATGTAAAGGAAAGGAGATCGTTATGTATTCATCTTTTTATGCGGCTGCAAGAGGCGTGATCGCACAGCAGCAGAAACTGGATGTTACGGCAAATAATCTGGCGAACATCAATAACTATGGATATAAGAATAAAAGCGTTTCTTTCTCCAATCTGATGTATTACAATATGAACAATCAGTACGGACAGGATACGGCGATGAAAGCGGGAACCGGCGTAAAGGTGGAAATGACAAACACGGATTTTACACCGGAAGCATACAGAGAGACCGACGGAGCTTATGATTTTGCGATCGGAGGAAAAGGATTTTTCAGACTGGTCAATCCGTCCAGCGACGCGGTGACTTATACGCGGAATGGACATTTCAGTCTATCCCAGCAGGGAAATCAGTTTTATCTGGTCAATGACGCAGGCAACCGGGTGTGCGACCGGAACGGAAATCCGGTTATTGTGAACAACGGTACGTTCAGCGGTGAGATCGGGATATATCAGTTTAATATCACGGATGGGATGCAAAGCGTCGGCGACAACGAGTTTGCACCGACGGCAAAGAACGGAACGCCGTTTTTGGTACAGGACGGAAAGCTGATCCGTCATGCTTTGGAAACTTCCGGAGTAGATATGGCAGAAGAGATGACAAAGGTGATCGAAAGTCAAAGAGCATACTCCTATGCACTGCGCATGGTGCAGACGTCTGATGAAATCGTAAATACAGTCAATTCATTGAGACAGTGATAAGGAGAGGGAAGTTATGGCGATTTATAGATATGAAGAACTGGGAGAAAACCAGATGGACGTATTCCGTGAGATCGGAAGTATCGGGAATGGAAACGCGATCACAGCGCTTTCCGGGATCTTGTCGGAAAAGATCAGTATGGAACTGCCGGAAGTCAATATTCTGGAATTTAATATGGCGCAGAAGAAGATCGGCGATGCGGAAGAGATCGTCGGCGCGGTTCTCGTGGAAATGTCCGGAGAGCTGTCAGGGCTGATGATGCTGATCTTAAAAAGAGATTTTATCAAAACAATGATCAAAAAAGTCTTTTCTTATGAGAAAGAGAACTTGCTTGATATGGAAGAAATGGAAGAATCTTTGCTGATCGAGGTTGGAAATATCATGCTTTCCTCCTATATCAGCGCACTCTCTTCCCTTACGAATATTCAGATCCATTTGTCCGTTCCGCAGTTTGCCGTCAATATGCTGGGAGGGATCTTAAGCATGCCTATGGCAATGATGGGAATTGAGTCTGATCAGATCATGATGATTACAGGGGCGTTTTCGATAGGAGGAGAGGAGATGGACAGCAATATTCTATTGCTGCCGGACATCCGTTCATTGAATGTCCTGATGAAAAAATTAGGAGTGGAGTAGCTTATGCAGAAGAAGATATCTGTGGGAATTGCGGACATGAAGCTTACCAGACAGGAGGGAGTACTGATTACATATGCGCTGGGTTCATGTATCGGAATTACCTTTTATGATCCAATGATAAAGTTAGGGGCGCTGCTCCATATCATGCTCCCGGAAAAAACAAATTCGCAGGATTCCAATATTTTGAAATATGCGGACACAGGTATACAGGAAACACTTCGAAAGTTCTATACATTCGGCGGTCAGAAAGGACGGACAGTTTGTAAGATCGCAGGTGGCGCAAAAATGTTTGAAATGAAAGGAACAGGCGGTCTGGGCAATATCGGAGAGCGGAATATCATCAAAGTAAAAAGTATTTTGAAAGCGGAGGGGCTTCGGATCACCGGAGAAGATACCGGATCAAATTATGCACGAACGATGCTTCTGGATGTATCGACCGGTCAGGTATCGATACGAACAGCGAGCCGTCAGGAGAAATATATCTAAGGAGGAGAGGGAAAATGGCAGATACAAAGATATTATTGGAATCAGGGACAAATGAGATTGAGATCATGCAGTTCACAATCAATGACGAACTGTATGGCATCAATGTGGCAAAGGTTCGGGAGATCATGATGGCGGATAAGGTAAAACCGATCCCGCATTCCCACAACGCTGTGGAGGGGATCTTTAAACCGAGGGAGATCCTGCTGACGGTTGTGGACTTGCCGAAATATCTCACGAAACAGGAATGCGAAAAGCATCCGAGAGATTTATTTATCGTTACAAACTTCAATAAAATGCATATTGCATTTCGCGTTCACAGTGTTGTGGGGATCAGCAGAATCTCGTGGACAGATATTCAGAAACCGGATAAAACGATCACTCACGGGGAAGAGGGCGTGGCAACCGGAATCGCCCAGTGCGGAGACAATCTGGTGACGATCCTTGACTTTGAAAAAATTGTGGCGGAGATCGCTCCGGAGACCGGAATCCAGGTGGAAGAGATCACAAAGATGGGAAAACGTTCCAAGCGGCAGGAAAAGATCGTTTTAGCGGAAGATTCCATTTTGCTGACCAAAATGATCATGGATTCCCTGGCAAAGGCAGGCTATACGAATGTGATCAATTTTAATAACGGAAAAGAAGCATGGGATTATCTGACAACGGCGAAGAAGAACAACACATTGGATGAAAGTGCGGATTTGATTATTACGGATATCGAGATGCCGGAGATGGACGGGCATCATCTGACGAAGCTGGTGAAATCAGATGAGGAGATGAAAGGGATCCCGCTGATCATTTTCTCTTCTTTGATCAACAGTGAAATGCGGATCAAAGGAAAACAGCTTGGCGCAGATGAGCAGCTTTCCAAGCCGGAAATTGGTCATTTAGTGGAAGTCATGGACACGTTGCTGGAAAGGAGATAGTGGAATGGAGAAGATTATTGCCAGACAATTGATTAAAAAGACAGATACAAGCGAGATTATGGGATACGAACTTCTGGTGCAGAGCGACGCAGAGAGTCTCTACAATTCCAGCGTGGACAGTGCGGCAGCGAACGCAATGACCGCCTTTTTGACTGAAAATTCAAGTAAGATATTCCGGGACCGGAAAACGTTTATGACATTTACGCCGACGCTTTTGTTCCGCAATACACCGAAGATCTTTGACAAAGATATGATCGTGATCCAGATAGAGGACAATGTTGTGATCCATCCGTTAGCTTCGATCCTGATCGAAAAATACCGCGAAGAGGGGTATCATTTTGCGATCAATGATTTCCGGTTCATCCCGAAATATTTCAGTATGTTGGAATATGTAGATTATGTCAAAGTGAAAGTGACCGGAGAAGAGGAAGACCGGGAACGCCGGAGCCTGGAAAATGTGGTGGATATGGCGCATGGATTCGGAAAAGAAGTGATCGCTACAAGCATCAATACGAAAGAAGCGTTTCTCCTTGCGAAAGAAATCCATACAGATTATGTAGAGGGCGCGTATATTTCTGATACATCGGTATCAAAAGTAGGGAAGATGGAATATCTTCAGGGAAATCTTTACCAGCTGATCATGGAAGTTACAAAAGATGAGCCGGATATGGAAGTGATGGAACAGATCGTGACGAGAGACGCCGCGCTGACCTATGCGCTGCTGAAAATGGCGAACTCAGCTTATTTTTCGGCAAAACACAGAACTGCTTCCGTACGGCAGGCTATTATGCGGGTTGGAATCAACCAGTTAAAACAGTGGGTATATCTGTTAAGTTTTCGGAAGGAAGAATCCGGAACGGAAGAACTGATGAAAACGTCATTTATGCGGGCGAATTTTGCAGCGGCATTGGTGAAGAAGATGGGACATTTTCCGATCGCTCCGGCAGACGCGTATCTGATGGGAATGTTTTCCACACTGGAATGTATGATCGATGCGACTATGGAGGAGATCTTAAATGAAATCCCGATCGTTGAGGAAGTGAAGAAAGCACTGATCTCAGGCGAGGGTGAAGCCGGAACATTATATCACCTGATCCTGGCTTATGAGAGAGCGGACTGGACGGAAATCAAGAAGCTTTCGGATGAATTGGGATTGCAGACAAACGTAATGGCGCAGATTTATATGGAATGCGTGGAAGAAGTAAGCGAGATCTGGGAGAATGTTGTAGCAAAAGCATAAAAAGATAACATAGGGGGATTGCCGGGCAATTTGTGAATTGTTCCGGCAATCCCCCTATATTGAATCAGGATGCACCATTTTTATGTCTTGGAGTTTCTTTTACAGTCATACATGCTTTCGTTGCTTCCACCGTGATCTCGGAAATGAAATGGTTGGTATAGAAGCTAAGCAACGGGGCTTCGGCTGCCGGTTCTGTAACAATGTATTTTGGCGGAAGTCCGTTCAGCGTCAGGGCAATAGTGTCAGCAATACACTTCTCACAGGTACAACATTCAAACTGACGCATAAAATAAATGATCTTATCGCTGACGATCCGCTCCATAACATTGATCCGCACAAATTCCGGCTCTGGTTCTGGTTCAGATACGATCGTTGATTCCGGTTCGGCTACCGGTTCTGCTTCCGGCTCTTTTTCCCGGGATTCTTTTTGGGATTCTTCCGGATTCATATCATGTTCTTTTTGAAATTCCTGAAAGAGATTTGCCTGAATCTGTTCTGCCACCGGATCTTTTTCCGTCTGATCGATGATCGAGACAGAGGGGGAATCGGGAACAGATATTTTTCCCTGTGGGATTTTTTCTGTCGGTTCCGGATCCGGGTGCGGTTGTTGGGCGTCCTTTGGTTGGGAATCTTGTTCCGATATCGGATCCGCGTCCTTTTTCACATCCGTTTCCAGTTCTTTTTCCGGCTCTTTTTTCGTATCGTGCCCGGATAAAAGATTTAAGACGTGTGCCGTTTTATTACTTTTTCTTGCCATTATTTTGTCTCCATAGAAACCGTGGTAATTTTATCCATGACTTCTTTTACAAACTCTTTGTAGTCCAGAGATGGATTGGAACGTGGAGCATGATCATAGACGCTAAGTCCGTGAGCGGGCGCTTCTGCAACAGATACGCTGGCACGGATCTGCGTATGGAAGACACAGGAACCAATCTGTCCGGCGATATTTTCCGCCATCTCTTTGACCTCTTTTGCAAGAAGCGTACGTCTGTTGTATTTGGTAAGAATCAGACCAAGTACGTTCAAGGATGGATTGAGCTTTTCACGCACGGAATCGATGGTTTCTTTCAACTGGGTAAGACCTAAAAGACTTAGAATCTCGGGTGCCATCGGGATGATCAGATGATCCGCTGCAACGTATGCATTTACCGTCAGGATGTTCAGAGCCGGCGGAGTATCTATAATGATGAAATCATAATGATCTATTACAGGAGCCAATGCCTTTTTTAAACAGAGTTCCCGGTCAGCGGAAGTAAATTCCAGTTCCGCACCGCTTAAAAGAATGTTTGATGTGATAATGTCGCAGTAATCGGTTGTCTGGATCGCATCTTGTATGGGAACATTTCCTTTCAGAACGTCGTAGATCGTGCTGGAATTCTCAATGTCAAGTCCGAGACTGAATCCGAGACTGCCCTGAGGGTCAAAATCGATCGCAAGGACTTTTTTGTTATAAAAAGAGGATAAACCAGCAGCCAGCGCACTGGATGTGGTTGTCTTCCCCACTCCGCCTTTTTGATTCGTGAGCGCAATAATTGTAGTCAAAATAATTCCTCCATTCATAAATGAAATAACTATTATTTAAAGTATACTATATGCCGATAAATAAGTATAGAGTAAAATTGTAGAATTCCGTCCGGAATTGTCGATAAAAACAAAGGAGAGGATCAAGATGGCAAGTATAGGTGGATTAAGCGGAACAACAAGCAGCAGCCTGAACGGGTTAAAAGGATACGGTGGTTTGGCGAGCGGTCTGGATCGGGATTCCCTGATTGAAGGCATGACGCAGGGGACGACCAGTAAGATTTATAAACAGCAGCAAAAAAAGGATTTACTGAAATGGGAGCAGAATGCGATCAGGGGGATTACAGACAAGATGATCGGATTTGCGGATAAGTATTTATCTACATATTCATCTTCGACGAATTTATTCAGCAACAGTTTCTGGGGGAGGAATCTGATCACGGCGTTAGGAGCGAACAGTAAGTATGTAAGTGTATCCGGGACTTCATCTACGGCGGATACGCTCTCGATTTTGGGAGTAAAGCAGCTTGCGAGAAAGGCTCAGATGACATCGAAGATTCCGGCGTCAGACCGGACTCTGGAAACGGGAGCGATCGATCCTTTGGAAGTACAAAAAGCAGAGAATCTCCCGGGATCTACGATCAAGATTAATTATGCGGATAAGAATTATACGATTACATTGCCGTCAGGAAAAGACGCGAATGGAAAAGAGTACAAGTACGATACGGTTGGAAATATTGCCGATTCGCTGAACCGTGCATTTCAGGATATAGAAGTTGGCAAAGGTAAAAAACTTAGCGAAGTTTTGCAAGTGGAGATAAGCGGCGATAAGATTGTGTTCAAAGATAAAGAAAATGCCGGAAATATTTTCAAACTTACCGGGGGCAGCGCGTTATCTTATCTTGGGTTCAAAGATAAACCGGATAGTGAGTTTAAGGAGTTGGATATTACGGAGCAGGGGCTTTCTTCTGTTCGGAATATTACAGAAGACGACATTTATACAAAGACAAGTTTTATCGACAGAATTGCAGAAAAGGAACTGACATTTACTTATAATGGAATGTCCAAATCTATCAAGATGCCGACGAAAGAAGAGTTGGAGAAAGCACAGGAGAACAGTGCGATCATGAATAAACTGACTGAATCCATGCAGGATCAGCTTGACGATGCATTTGGAGCGGGCAGAGTGAAAGTGGAGGCAAAAGAAGACGGAAGCGGACTTTATAGTCTCGGTTTTCAGACGACGACTCCGAATGGAAAAATGGATCAGTCCTCGATTCTTGCTGTATCTTCAGGTGATGTGGGATTGTTGGGGGCGAATGGCGCGTTTAAGATGAATTACGGGGAGTCTAACCGGGTAAATCTGGACGCTAAAATTGCAGAATCAGGACTGGCAGGCGCCCAAAATATGACGTTCCCTACAACAATTAAGATTAATGGAAAATCGATCGAAGTGAAAGCGGAAGATACTGTACGGACGCTGATGGATAAGATCAATGAGTCGGATGCGGGCGTTCAGGTCACCTATCAGAATTCTTCCGACTCGTTCGTTTTTTCGGCAACGGCGAACGGAGCCAGTGGTAAGATCGATGTCGGCGGCGATTTCGCCAATATTTTTGGTGAGTTCAATAAGACGGACGGTCAGGATGCCATTGTCACAGTGAAATACGCCGGTTCCGACCAGACAATGGATCTGGTCCGGGATTCCAACAGCTTTAAAGTAGACGGCATGACAATTTCTGTCAACGGGGAATTTGGATATGTGAAAGACGAGGCGACCGGTGAACTGAAATTAGATCCGTCAGCGGAAGCGGTAACATTTGACGCGAAGGTGGATGAGGACAAGATCGTGGAGACGGTCAAAAAGATGGTCGAAGAGTATAATGAGATCATCGAACTTGTTAATAAGGAGACCCGAACGAAGCCGAATCGGGACTACCCGCCGCTTACATCAGCTCAGAAAAAAGAATTGAGCGAGAGCGAGATCGAAGCATGGGAGGAAAAGGCGAAAGAGGGACTTTTGTTTAATGACAACGATCTGAAAGGTTTGAGCAACAGTCTGCGTTTTGTTCTTTCTCCGGCAGATCAGGCGGCTTTGAAAAAGATTGGTCTCACAACATCGAGTACCACATCAGATAATGGAAAACTCTCTTTTGATGAAAGCGCTTTTCGTGCAGCGCTGAAATCGGACCCAGAGGGAGTAAAAGAGATGTTCACCAAGGAAGCGGTGAAAGATGAAGATGGAAACGTGGTCTCCCAGGCGGGCATTGCGGTAAATATGAAAACAGCATTTGACAAATATGCGAAGACATTGGGAGAACCGAAAGGAATCCTGATCGAGAGAGCAGGGTCGATCAAATCGCCGGCAAGTATTACGCAGAATGCGGTCTACAAGCAGTTAGAGGAAATTGACGCCCGAATCGAAAGTCTTCAGGATACTTTGAAGATGGAGCAGGACCGTTACATTAAACAGTTTACCGCACTGGAATCTGTGATCGCACAGATGAACAGTCAGAGCAGCTGGCTTTCACAGTTTGGCAGCGGTTATTAATGGAATGGTAAAGAAAGGATAAGTATATGTATCAGAATGGTTATCAGCAATACAAGATGCAGTCAGTCAATACGATGACCAGAGGTGAGATGTTACTTTTGCTGTATGATGAGCTGGTCAAACGCCTTACGAAAGCGGAGTTAGCATTGGAGAAAGAGGAGTTTGACATATTTGACGCTTCGGTAATACGCGCGCAGGAGATCGTACAATATCTTCAGGAAACGTTAAATACAGAGTATAGTATCAGCAGGGATTTGCAGCGTATGTACGATTTCTTTCTATACGAGATAAGTAGATTACAGGCGGGCAGAAAAAAAACAGTAATCGAAGAACTTCGTCCTCTTGTGATAGAATTACGGGATGCATTTCGCGAAGCAAATAAGACGAGCGGCATATAAGGAAATCGTATGAGTTATATAGAGGAAATGCTAGAAGAAATCTTGAAACTGGTTTATCGAGAATATCGCGAGATCGTAGAGATTGAAAGACTTACCTGTGAACTGGAAGAAACGTTGAATCATAGTGACCGGAAATCTGCGAATCTTATCCTTGAGATGCGTCAGTCCGAAATGGAACGGGTTTCACAGGCAAAGCGAGCAATCAGCGAATTGCTCGAGAGTATGGACGACGACTTAAAGAATGATATCAAACGGCTTTTGGAGGGAGAGCAGCTTTCTGAGCGAAAAGAATCCGAGGCTGAGCGGATCAGTATGATCAGCAGACAAAGAAACCATACAATGGAAAATATACGTAGGATTGATCGTGCGTTAAGTCGGAGAGTCGCAGGCAAAGATTCTTATTATGAAGAATAACAGCATATTAAGATGAACAGTCTGCCGTAGAAAAATCTACACTTTCGGGAAGAGATTTCCGGAAGTGGGATTTGATACGGCAGATTTTTTGATTGGTACGATTGACGAAATGCCGGGAAAACAGTATAGTGTTTGGAGAATGAATTTTTGCGGTAGCAGGCGAGGAAAAATGGCAGAAATTGTATTTGATCATGTTACAAAAGTATTTCAGGAGCAGATTGCTTTAGAAGATATTTCTTTCCAGATTGAAAAAGGAGAGTTTGTTTTTGTGACCGGAAAAAGCGGCGCGGGGAAAAGTACATTGTTAGAATTGCTGATAAAGCAGCAGGAACCGACAGCAGGAAACGTTTTTGGATTTCAGAAAGCTTTGGGGGTGTTAAAGGAGAAAGAGATTCCTCATTATAGAAGAAGACTGGGAATTATGTCGCCTGAGATCGGGATGCTCAATAACATGACGGTATATGAAAATGTTGCCCTTGCTCTTTATGCAGTGGAGCAGGGAGGAAAGGGGATGAAGCGAAAAATCATGCGGGCGCTCGGACTTGTAGGAATCGCAGAAAAAGCATATGCTTATCCGAAGGAACTTTCTGGTGGGGAACAGGCACGGATGCTGCTTGCGAGAGCAATGGTGGTAAATCCGGATGTTCTGATTGCCGATGAGCCGACTGCAAATCTGGACCCGGATGCAGCGTGGGATATGATGCTTTTGTTTAATGAGATCCACAGACAGGGGAAGACTTTGATCATTGCGACTCACGCAAGAGAATTGGTTACGATCATGCGGAAACGGGTGATCACGCTCGTAGCAGGTGCGTTGGTAGCAGATGAAAAAAATGCGATTTATAATCAGAAAGCGATGGATATATTTGAAGAACGGAGAGTTTTGCAGGAAAGGGAGAATAAATTAGAAAAAAACATTAATATTTTATAAAAATATCCGATAGATATACTGTGTCATGCTTTTCGAGAAGAGAGGTGAGAGGCATTAGCTATGAGAACAGATTTTTGGTTATGGTGTTATCCTCTGTAATCAATGGAAAGAAAGTGGCTGTTCCACGGAAAGGAATATCGTGGAGGGAACTTTTGAGACTTGCAGAATTCCATCGTGTTGTAAGTCCTGTATATTATGGAACACTGGGGGTGGAAAAGACACTTTCGGCTGCGGATGAGGAAACGTTTTACAGTAAGTACCATAAAGAGGTTCTGTTGGAAGAAAGTTATAAAAACGCTTTGGAAGTTATTTTGTGGCAGATGAACAGACATCAGGTTCAAGGAGTACTTCTCCGAGGGGTGGAAATTCGTTCTATGTATCCGAAAAGTGAAATGGGGTATACGTTTAGCCTCGAGTTTCTTGTATCGCCAAAGGATATGGGAAAAGTTTATAATATCATGAACAGTATGGATTATGAACAGCAGGTGAACAGAACGAATCATGGACGACTATATTTTCGGGTTCCGGGGATCCGGGTGATTTTTTATGATGAGATTCCGCTGGGAAATGAGATTTTGTATAAACACCTGACACACGCAGCCCAAAAGTATTTTCATGGAAACAGGAAGGCGGGGATAAAGAATTGGAATCTCTCCATGCAGTTTTTGTATCAGTTTGGCAGATGGGTAGACGCCTATATGATGGGGGAACTGAAGATGAGGGATGTCATGGATTATTATTACTACATACAGAATCCGGCAATAACCAACGAGAGAAGGTTTATAGAAGAATTGCTGGAAAAGGCGGGATTGACAGAATTTGCAAAACAGCTAAATATTCTCGCATCTCTATGGTTTGGACAAGGAGGAGAAGTCGACACCGGAACTGTATTTCAATTGGAAGAATATATTTTTTCAAAAGGAATGGAAGATCGGCGGCTTGATTCAAAAATCATTCCTTATGAAAAGACTCGTGTTGATTTTTATCAGAGAGACCGAGATGAAGAATGGGTAAAAAAGCAACGAGCGTGGATGTTCCCAAGCAAGGAATATATGATGCAGTTTTTCCCAATTTTACATAAAATCCCACAGTTATTATGGATTTGCTGGGGAATTAGAGGAATCCGAGTCTTTAGAAAGTCTGCGAAAGTATGGATTAAAGAGAAACGACAGCAGATCCATGCGCGTATGGCAGAAATGAAGACTAAGATTATAAATAAGATCAACAAAAAAGTAAAGAAAGGAATACCGGAAGATGAAGAACATGAAGATAGGTAAAAAATTGGTTTTAGGATTCGGAGTTACGATCGTAGCTTCTATTATTCTGATGGCAATCTCCATTTTATCTGTAAGAAAAATGGGAAATCTTACGAACGATATGTATGAAGGACCGTTTGTAGAATCCACAGAGGCACTGGAGTTTTCTAGAAAAGTGTATGAGATCGAATCGCTTTTGTCCAATGATATATTGGAAAAGAAAGTAGACAGAAATGCGCTTGACACAGTAGCACAAGAGGCGGCTAACAGTATGGAAAAGTTGGCTGATATGGATGCAGATCAGTCGAAATCCTTGGATGAGGTGAAGCAGATCAGTGATAAGATCGTGGAAATCCGTGGAAGAATCATGGATCTGATGGAAGAAGAAGAGTGGGATGAAGCGGAAGAAGTATTGTCTGAGGAGTATGTTCCGGCGATTAAGGCGTGTGCCAACGCAGCAGAAGAAGTGTATCAGCAGTATTCCGTGGATGCCGCAAACTTTAATGCAGCTGCTACTCGGGTCGGAGAAAAAATTGTATGGATGATTTTGGGGATCTTTGCGGTTTTATTGATGATTGCTGTGGTAGTTATGTTCTATCTGGTACGCGGTATTACCAAACCAATTGCAGAGTTAGAAAGTGCATATGGCAAGATGTCGCAAGGATACTTGGATCAGGATATTGAATACGAATCGGAAGATGAACTTGGTATTCTCGCCGAGAGTTTCCGTGTTACCAGTCAGGGACTTCACGGAGTGGTGTCTGATCTTACCTACTTGATGGATGAAATAGCAAACGGAAACTTTAATATCAAGACAAGAGCAGAGGATCTGTATGTTGGTGATTTCCGGCCGATTCTGGAATCTATCCGAAGAATGAATAAGAACTTAAGCAGTACATTATCTCAGATTAATGATGCGGCAGATCAAGTGGCAAGCGGATCTGAGCAAGTATCTTCTGGAGCGCAGGGATTATCTCAGGGGGCAACCGAGCAGGCAAGTTCTGTGGAAGAACTGGCGGCTACAATCAATGAGATTTCTGATCAGGTAAGAATGACGGCGGATAATGCAAAAGAAGCGAAAAATCAAGTGGAAGATGCAAGAAGAGAATTATCACGTTCCAATGAGAGTATGGAAGAGATGATGAAGGCAATGCAGGAAATCAGTTCCAAATCCAGTGAAATTGGAAAGATTATCAAGACAATTGAAGATATTGCATTCCAGACCAATATTCTTGCGTTGAATGCAGCAGTAGAGGCGGCAAGAGCCGGAGAAGCAGGAAAAGGCTTCGCAGTTGTAGCGGATGAAGTACGGAATTTGGCTTCTAAGAGTGCAGAAGCGGCAAAGAATACGACGCTCTTGATTGAAGGTTCAATTGTGGCGGTGGAAGATGGAACGAGAATCGCAGAGCAGACAGCGTCCGCTATTTATGCGACAGTGGAAAGCACAAAGAGAGCTGTGGATACGGTTGAGAAGATTACAGATGCAGCAGAACAGCAGGCAGAATCAGTTGCTGAAGTAACACAGGGCGTGGATCAGATCTCCAGTGTGGTTCAGACTAACTCTGCAACTGCGGAAGAAAGTGCGGCCGCAAGTGAGGAATTATCCGGTCAGTCTCAGATTCTCAAAGGACTTGTAAGCCGTTTCCAATTACGGGAAGACGGTGTTGGAGTAGTGGCGTATAGCGAGCCTGTGATGGACAACAGCTGCTATCAGGAAGAGAACTATCAGCCAGTTGCATCAACTTATGACAATTACAGCAAGTACTAAGGAAGAGGATAGGAAAGATGTTTAATAATTTAAAAGTAAAGAAAAAGTTATTGGTCGGTTATGGAATTGTACTGATCATGACTGTTTTGATAGCTGTATTTTCCATGTTCCAGTTAAAGAAGACGAATGAAAATCTTGAAAATTTTATGGTGGGTTCGTTAAAAGCAGATGACCTGATTAAAGATAACCGGATTGAGAGTAATGTAGCAGCACGTTATCTCCGGGATATGGTTATTGAAAAAGATGACCGTGATTATGCGGAAAAAACTGCAAAAGTACAGGAAAATATCGCTACAATCAAGAATAATTTTGAGACACTTCAGTCAATGGATGTTTTGGATCAGGATGCGCTGAATGAGTATCAGAATGCAATGGAAGGATGGTTTGATATTGGGGATAAAGTTCTTTCATTACTGAATGAGAACAAGAGAGAGGAAGCACAAGAGGTCGTTCTGGAAGAATGTACCCCTGCTTTGGATAAAGCGGTTAAGTTTGTGACACCTCTGAATGAGGAGACGGAACAGATCCGTACAAAGACAATGACGGAGAGTATGGATAGAACCAATAAATCCTTGTTTATGCTGATGTTCATGACAGCGGTAGCAATTGCAATTGGAATGTGGATCTGCTTGAAAGTGACAAAAGCAATTGTGAAGCCGGTTACAGAGGTTGTAAATGCAATGGTAGGGATTGCTGATGGACATATGAAACAGGAACTTACCTACGAGTCGAAAGATGAACTTGGAGCATTGGTCAACAGTGTAGGAAAGACTTGCAGTGTTTTGGAAGAAGTGATCCATGATCTTACCCGTCTGATGGGAGAGATGGCAAAAGGGAATTTTGATCTCCAGACTGAAGATGAGATTTATAAAGGAGATCTGACTCCGATTCTGACATCCATTCGGCAGATGAATTATAATCTGAGTAATACATTGACACAGGTTCAGCAGATTTCAGAGCAGGTAGCCGAGGGATCCGATCAGGTATCTTCCGGAGCACAGAATCTCTCTGAAGCGTCTGCAGAACAGGCAAGTTCTGTAGAAGAACTTGCGGCAACTATCACGGAGATTTCTGAAAATATCAAGCGGACAGCGGATAATGCAAAAGAAGCTAGTGAGAAGGTAAATTCTGCACAGGATGCATTGACAGTATCCAATGATCAGATGCAGGAAATGATCCAGGCGATGTCTGTGATCAGTCATAAGTCGGAAGATATCGGGAAGATTATCAAAACAATCGAAGATATTGCATTCCAGACGAATATTCTGGCGTTGAATGCGGCGGTAGAAGCTGCGCGTGCAGGGGAAGCAGGACGTGGATTTGCAGTTGTTGCAGATGAAGTGCGGAATCTGGCATCTAAGAGCGCTGAGGCAGCTAAAAACACAACGGGTCTGATCGAGGGAACAATTGAAGCTGTCAATAATGGAACAGATATAGCAAATCGTACGGCACAGGCTCTTGTAGAGACTGTGGAAAGCGCTGGAACTGTTGTAACCTATGTAGACGATATTTCTACTTCGGCAGCGGAACAGGCGGAGTCTATTTTCCAGGTACGTCAGGGAGTAGACCAGATTGCCGGAATCGTCCAGACAAATTCGGCTACTGCAGAAGAGAGTGCAGCGGCGAGTGAGGAACTGTCAGCACAGGCACAGACGCTCAAGAATCTGGTAGAAGTATTTAATTTAAGAAAAGACAGCGTTTATGCAGCAACACCTACATCTTCTCATCAAAAATCTGTTTATCATCCGACAGCCTTGACAAGTTCTGCAGCCACTGTCGTGCCGTCTGGAAATTTAGCGCCGACTTCAGGAAAGGCGTTAAAGGTAAAACGATATGAATGGGATGAAAGTTTGGAAACAGGAAATCAGTTGATTGACAGTCAGCACAAAGAATTTATCCGAAGAATCAATAATTTACTGGAAGCATGTTCCTTGGGGAAAGGACGTGATGAAATCCATTCTGCTGCGCAGTTCTTGACGGAGTATACCGATAAACATTTCGCTGACGAAGAAAAATTGCAGAAGCAGTATGCTTATCCGGATCGTGTGAACCATAAGAAAATGCACGAAGGTTTTAAAAAGACAGTAAAGGAAATTAATGAAAGATTGGAAAAGGAAGGCTCGAGTGTCGCATTGGTTGGAAAAATCAATTCTGATGTGGCAGGATGGCTGATCAATCACATTAAAAAGCAAGATGTAAAAGTTGCGAAGCATATTGAAGAAAATTCATAATGTAATGAAAGAACGGGGATTTCTGTCAGGAGCGGAAATCCCCGTTCTTTTTTTGGCTGAGGGGAAGTTGCATGTTTTGGGGATATTTTGAAGCTACGAAAAAATGGACAGCAACGATCCGGAACTGGGCACAGGTCTATGGAGTATTTGTCCCATCTTTTCTTAGATTTTCGGATCGTCTAATAATTGGCTGAGTATTTGCAACGGAATGGTTTTGGCGGCGGCTTTATTCTCTTCAGCGGCTTTCACAAGCTCAGACCGGAGAATGAGGACGTCCCTTGGGGCGTTGATCGCAAGGTTTACGGAGTCGGAACTGATTTCGGAGATCGTAATCGTCACTTCATTACCGATAGTCAATGATTGCCCTTTTTTACGTTGTAATATAAGCATAGTATTTACTCCCTCCCGTTTGCAGGTATTGCGTGTTTAAAGCTGTAAGCAGGTTCGTCCAGAATAATCTGTTTTCCGGTTCGGTTCCGGACGTTTATCGCCAAAGGAGCTTTCAGATTAACCGTAGAGTCAGTTAAAGATTCATTCAGCACACAGATCACATAGTAAGAAATATCGTCCTCACATGTAAGATTCAAGTCTTTTTTGTCCTTTTCGGATAACACCGGGGAATAGTCGGGGAAAAAGCGAAAAGGATTCATCAAAATGAAAGAAAGTGTCTCATCATCTGTGCTCTGGAAAGAAAGAAGAGAATCGGTTGTCTCGTGGAAAGGGAGCGGAAGAAAATTCTTATAGGATTCAAATCCAAACAATCCATCCGGTAAGTAGATAAGATCTTCTGGATCATAAGACAGCGAACCGAAATATTTTGCATTTATTTTCATCTTTATACCTCCGTAGAAAGAAACGTAAGGGCATTAAGCCCTTACGTCTAATGGTTTGTAATTTGGAGCGGCGCTTGGGGGGACATAAAGCGGATCCCCGACATATTCGATATGCACATCCGGATGCTGCGTGATCGACATTTCGATATTTCCGGGGATAAATTGGAAATCTCCCTGTGCAACTTTTAAATCGAATGTTAATTTATCCATTTCATAGTTTAATGTCAGATCAGGTTCCTGATAGGTAATATTTACAGGAGCAGACGGGATAAATCCCAACTGAAATTCTCCGGTAGGCATTTGTGTCCGCTGTCTGAAAATCTGTCCGAGCAGTTCGCCTCCATCTCCAGGTTTTAGCAATTGTTGTCCCTCCTGCGCATATTGTGCGGTTGCCTGTTGTGCCGCTTGCAATCCTTTTTGGGCAGTCTGTGAAATACTGCGTTTTAAGGTTGGTACAACAGAATTTCTGGCTTCATAAGTGTCCAGATTCAGTTTTGCCGGACGACTCTTGATCGAAAATTCGCCAGGAGTTCTGTCCATATCCAAAGAGGCAGTAGAGTTGGAGTATTCTAAACGGGCATTCTGGATTTTTAATTGATATTCCAAAGGAATGGTTGTGATTTTGAGTAATTGTTCCATACAGATCCCCCCTGTCATAAATGATTTATATACATGAATGTATATGTACTATTTCATAAAATCAATAAAGGATGGAGAGAAAATACTGGTTCCGACTTTCAGTGCGGCATTATAAGCGTATTGAGCCCAGGAATACTGAGTGATCGCGTCCGCCATGTCGATATTAACTACATTGTCTAATTGTGTTGTCAGATTCAGCTTATCGGTCTCCAACCGGTCTTTTGTTGCGGTAAGGAATTGGGATTTTGTTCCCAATGTTGTCACTTGTTCCAGAACGTTATTGCGTCCGTCATCAAAAGCGTTCAGAAGCTTTTCCAATTCAGCCTGATCGAAAGGTTCTTTTTCAAGGGTATCGGCGATCTGACCTGCAAGGAGAACCATATTTTTTGTTGTGCCGTCGGCTGTTTTTCCATATCCGGCAACATTGATACCAGGCAGGCTTGTATTAAAAGCGCTGGACGGATCGATCTCGCCGGTCTTGTCATTGACAGTAAGACCAAATCCCAGATCAAGATACACACTTTCTTCCGAGAGCTGCTTTAAAGTATCCATTGTTTTCTGATAATCCGGATCATTCGGGTCCGGGTCTACATTGACACCGCGATAAGTCAGGATCTGTTTGCCATTGGCATCCGTCGTCAGGGAAAACGGCGGAGTTGCCGCATCGGCTCCGCCAAAAGCATAACGTCCCTCATAGGAGGCATTCAGGCTCAGGAGCAGGCTTTCCTGTGCGCCTCTCCATGCGTCCGCATATGTTTTTCGTGTCTCGGCGTCGGCATTGGTGCCATTTAATGCTTCCAGACCATATTGCTTGCTTAAAGTCAGGGCAAGATCGCTGATCTGCATAGCGGCGTCTTCCTGCGAATCCAAAAAGGATTGTGTATTCTGAGCCGTAGAAATATAATCAAGATTCTTTACATATTTTCGTTCCAGTGTAGCGGCGCGAAGCGCACTTCCGGGATTCTCCGCAGAAGAAACAAACTGACGTCCGGTCATGACTTTGTTCCGGGCAGTGTCCAGATTCGCCATGGAAGTTCCAAGATTGGAACGATAATTACGCAGGATAGCATTCGTAGTAATTCGCATGATTTTTTGATTCCTCCTTATTATCTTCCGACAATGCCGGTCTTATTGATCAAAGTATCCAGCGCTTCATCCAGCGTGGTCATCAGTCGGGCCGCGGCAGTATAAGACTGGTTATAATGCATCAGATCCATACCCTCTTCATCCAACTGGACGCCGGAAACGCCGTCTCTTGTACTTGCCGTCTGTTTTAATACAGAAATCTGATTCTGCACTGTAGTGTTGGCAGATTTTAAATCAATAGCCAGTGTATTTTCCAGACTGGCAAAGCAGTCATAAAAGCTGCCGGTGAAAAAGGACACGCCGTTGCTTTCAAACTTCTGCGGATCTTTTAAGGCATTGATCATATTTAGAATGTTACTGGTATCGGTAGAACCGATTTCTCCGTTTACCACTTTCTTGGAAATCGTAATCCCATAATCGCTGCGCATCCAGCCGTCTGCGATCTTGATGTTGGAAGCACTGAAATCGGCATTTGGATCGATCTTTTCAAATAGTGGACACATCTTAGCCGGAACATCCTCAAGGATCGGATCGCCATTCTTATCGACCGTGTAATTTCCATTCTGATCTTTCTTAACAGGTATGTTCAAAGCATTGAATGTCTCTGCAAATGTTTTGACGAGGGAATCCAAAGTTGTTTGATAATATCCGAGTCCGTTCACAGAGGAACCGCCCTTGTCGAAAGCACCGGAATCATTCAGGATATCTAACGTCCCCTTGAGCGTACCGGACGGGATCGTATCGGTAATGTCGGCAGTGCCGCTTCCGTTGGCGCCGGTGATCGAGAGACGGACCGGATGTCCGGAAATGTCGGCGCTCAGAGATCCGCAGTCTGTATCGCTTACCAAGGTGAAAGTCTGTCCGTCGGTTCCGGTATAGTAAACGTTCGGAACTTCCAGAAACTGACCGGGAGCGATCTCACGGGATTCATATTTTACAGAGAGCGGGAGATAACTTGCAAGCTGATCCAGAAGATCATTTCTCTGATCCTGAAGTTCAAGAGCCGGATTTCCGAGCACCTGACTGTTTTTAATGTTTTTATTGAGCTCTGCGATATTTTCCAGCATCTGATTGACGTCGGCAACATCATTGGACTGGAAGTCATTTGTCATCTCATCCGTGATATCCTGTAACCGCTTTGCGTTATCATGGAAAAGATTCAGAAGAATCTGCATATTAGAACGAACGGTTGTGTCGATCTCTTTTGCGTTCGGTTCTTCCGAATATTTCTGCAGTGCGGATGAGATATCGCGAAGTGCGGCGCGGACGCCGTCCAGACTTGCCTCGTCAAAAATACCGGTAAGCTGCTCATATCCTGCAGCCAATGAGTCGGTTGTACCGAGCTTACTCATCTGGTTGCGGTACTGAACGTCCAAAAACGGATCTCTGAGCTGGGAGATCCCGGTAACTTCGACACCATATCCGACTTTTGCGCCATTCTTTGAGCTGTAAAAACTTGCGCCGTTGTTATTCAGACTGCTGATCTCCAAACGCTGTTTGGAATAACCACGGGTATTGATATTGGCAATATTCTGACCGGTAACATCCAGCGCGCGCTGACTGGCAGACATGGCCAATTGTGCAGTTGTAAAGCCGGCAAATGTAGAACGTATCATACGAACAAAATCCTCCTTAAACTATTGTTAAACAAAACGATTCGTGAAATGTGTTTCATCTGGTTTGTTTGTACCGGATGCGGAATATACGCCGGCATCCGGCTGACCGGAATTTAAAACAGACCGGATCTTGTGTAAATTCACAGAGATCGCATCCTGTGCGCTTGCATTGATCGATTGGAATATACGCACTTTTTCGGAAAGTTCCTGAAATAAAGGAGTGAGTTCTTCTTTTACTTCATCCGGAACTCTGGATAAGATCTCTCTGAACTTTAAATCCTTCATCTTCAACTTTCTCTGAAGGGTATCACGCTGCTGCTCCAGTCCGCGCAGACGGAGCACAAATGCCTGTTCCTTTTTCATACAATCTTCCAGGATGGAAAGATCGTTTGCTACCGCTGCATCGAGTTTCTGCTGTTCCACCGTGGTCAGCGATCGGAACAGATCGATAAAATCATGTATCAGAGAGATGAATTCTGTGTAATGATCCATTATTCAACCGCCTCCTTGCACAGAAGCATCCGTGATGCGATCGCAGAAGCATCGATCTTGTAAGTATGGGAAGAAATCTGCTCCTTTAGTTCGTTCAGTCTGGCGTCCGAAACCGGAATCCGAACGTCGGATGCCAGTTCTTTGGAGATCGCGGCGGCAAATGTCCGCTCGGCAATCTGTCTCGGTTCAGACTGGATCGAAATCGCATCAAAAGATTTCTCGTCGTTTTTAGGAAGCGAAGAGCTGGAGTGCCCTTTTGTGCGGATATTAAGACCGGCATAGCCAGGCGTTAGATTATTAGCATTTGAAATTTTCATACAGGACTCCTTTCTATGTCAGACTATAAAGAAAACAATCGCAATAAATTACTAACTATATTAAATATCGGTTAAAACGGAAAAAATAATAATATCAGGATGATTTTTTTAAATGATTTAGCAATACGGACGGGATCTGTTCGCAGCTTGCCTGGATAGATACCGCTCCGATATTGTAGGCAACCATCGGCATTCCGTAGACCACGCAGGAGGCTTTGTCCTGCCCGATCGTGAACGCTCCCTTTTTGCGCATTTCCAATAATCCCTCCGCTCCGTCTTTTCCCATACCGGTCATGATGATCCCGATCTTGTTGCCGGCTACATTTTTGGCAACGGAACGGAATAAAACGTCCACAGACGGCATATGACCGCTGACCTTTTGTCCGGAAAAACAACGGACGGCATAACCGCCGTTTGCAGAGCGAACGACTTCCATTTGCTGGGAACCGGGCGCGATCAGTACAAGTCCGGGGTGGATCTGGTCGCCGTTTTTCGCTTCACGAACCTCCATCTGGCACAGTTTATTGAGGCGCTGTGCATACATGGCGGTAAATCCCTCGGGCATATGCTGTGTGATGACCATGCCGGGAATATCGGCAGGAAGCTGTTTTAAAACTGCAAGAGTCGCTTCCGTACCTCCGGTAGATGCGCCAAGCGCAATGACCGTGGACTGGAATGAAAGCTGTTTGTCGGCGAACAGAGGCTTTTTTGGCGCGGTAGTGGTAGAAGCGGCAGTTGATGTGGTCCGTTTACGGGAAGCACATCTTACTTTTGCAAATGAAGCGATGTGGATTTTGGAATTTAAAGCGGAGAAAAATTGTTCTTTGGAAACAATATTCATATCCGGTTTCCTTACAAAATCAACGGCGCCGGCTGAAAGTACATCGAATACGTTCAGATTCAGAGAAGATACCAGAACAACCGGGATCGGATGCAGAGGCAGAAAATCTTTTAAGAAATCAATTCCGTTTAACCCGGGCATTTCCACATCCATTGTGATCACATCGGGTTTTAAAACCGGGATTTTTTTGCAGGCGTCATAAGCGTTAAATGCATATCCGACTACCTGGATATCCGGACAGGACGACAAATAGTCGATGATCATTTTACGAAATAAAGAAGAATCGTCGACGACGAATACTTTAATTGTTTTGGATGGCATAGTATCATTCCTTTCATTGCGATTTGATAAATCTAAATAAGAAAAGAGAATGCCACACTTTCTCTGAAAATTTAGAAAGACAGTGTGGCAACTACTGACAGGATTTTTTGGATTACTCTTTCCGGTAAGTTGCAGGTCGGAGATATTTGTAAGGCGTACTTTCTTTGTTCAGGCTTTCCGAATGACCGATCAATAAATATCCTCCCGGATTCGTAGCGTTGTAGAAACGGTTCACAAGGGAATTTTTTGTTTCCTGGTCAAAGTAGATCATCACATTCCTGCAAAAAATAACGTCAAATTTTAGACGAAAACGAATCGGATCCATAAGATTAAAAGTACGGAATATCACGTTAGATTTAATTTCCGGCGATACTGTGTAAAGTCCCGGCGAACCTGCGGAACGGAAATATTTACTTTTCCATCCGGCAGGCAGGTTTCTTAAGGATGTCTCGTCATATACCGCGTTGGCTGCGGCTTTCAATGCATTCTGGGAAATATCGGTCGCAAGGACGCGGGTATCCCACATGGATGCTTTTGATCCGAGATATTCTTTTAAAATCATTGAAATGGTATATGGTTCTTCTCCGGAAGCACAACCGGCGCTCCAGATACTAAGCACACGGTCTTTTTTCGTCTGGAGCAGATAAGGCAGTATCACATCTGTAAAAAACTCAAAATGAGATTCCTCACGCATGAAGTAAGTGTAGTTTGTCGTAAGCTTGTTTAACATCAGTTCCAGATCTTCCGGTTTCTGGTTGCGGATCAGATGATCCACATATGCCTGAAACGACGGAAAACCCATGGATAAAATCGTGTTTGATAATCGTCCGAGAATCAACTGCTTCTTCTTTGACAGATCGATCCCATAATTCTGCTTGACAAATCGTACAAGGCGTTGAAAGTCAGTTTCGGTAATTGTTAGCATTGGTCGGACTCCTTTTTATGTATACTGAAGATATAAGGATCAGTAAACCCGGGCAAGCTGTTCGTGATTAAGAAAAAGGAGCACGGAGCGTTCGCTCAGCGAGATCATCCCATTGATCAGTTCCTGATGATTTTCCGTCGGAACAGGAGAAATCTGAGCTTTGTCAATGTCGATGACTTGCTGTACCGAATCTACAATGATGCCAAGGTTGGTATCATCAATGTTCAGGACGATGATACAGGTTGTACTTGTATAGTCGATGGACGGTTTGCCCATGCGGAGACGGATATCAATGATCGGGATGATCTGTCCCCGAAGATTGATGATTCCTTTTACATAATCCGCCACCAGTGGAATGATGGTGATCGTATGGTTGGTAATAATCTCTGTCACATAATTTGTGCTGACTCCAATGGTAAGACCATCGGACATAAATGTCAGAAACCGTTCTGTGGAAGTTGGAATATCCGTTACGGAATCCTCTGCGATGGAGTCAATTGCTGTATTTTCATTTGACATGGTCAATCCTCCGATTTCAGTAATTTAGTATTGATTTTCTGAGACAAGGTAGAGATTCAGGATGTCCAGTATGATACTGATGTTGCCGTCGCCCAGGATCGTACAACCGCTGATCCCGGAATCTTTGATGTTGAAATTGTTCAAGTAAGCAGGAAGCGGTTTTACAACAACCTGTTGTTCTCCAAGCAGCTCATCTACGAACAGACAGTAAGATTTGTCGCTCGCCTCTACCCAGATCAGAATACCGTCTTCGATATTCGTGATGTCTGTTTCGATATTGTATAAATCATGGATCCGGACGATCGGATAAAACTCATCCATACACTTGATGATCTCATTGCCGCTGGCGTCCAGAATGATGGATTCTTTCTCAGCTTTGAAAGACTGCCGGATATTGGCGATCGGGATCGTGAAGATGGATTTTCCGACAGAAATCTCCATACCATCTACGATCGCGAGCGTAAGCGGGATCTTCAAAGTGGTACAGCTTCCTTTTCCAAGTTCGCTGGTGATGGAAATGATGCCGCCGACCGATTCTACGTTCTTCTTCACAACATCCATGCCGACTCCACGACCGGAGAACTCGGTAACTTCCTCGTTGGTAGAAAAACCGGGAATCATCAGAAGAGATAAGATCTCTTTCTGGGAATATTCGCTGGCAGGCTTTGTGAGAAGACCGTTGCGCTCTGCCTTTTCCAAAATCTTTACAGTATCCATACCGCGACCATCGTCCCGCACGGAAATAATGACCTCGCTTCCGGTATGTATTGCGGAAAGGACGATCTCTGCCTGCGCAGGCTTTCCGGCGGCGATCCGTTCTTCCGTAGTCGGTTCGACCCCGTGATCCATGGAATTACGCACAATGTGCATGATCGGATCGCTGATACTGTCCACGATACTCTTATCGATCTCGGTGTTCTCCCCTTCGATCGTAAGCCGTACGTTTTTATTTAATTTCTTCTTCATGTCACGAACGATCCGGTTCATCTTCTGGAACGTACCGGAGACCGGAACCATTCTAAGAGACATCGCGATGTCCTGTAAGTCATCGGTAAGCTTGCGGAGCTGTCGGGTAGACTTCAGGAAACTGTCCAGTTTCAGATTCTGGATCTCGGGAGAAGAAGTCACCATAGATTCTGTGATCACGATCTCACCGACGATCGCCATGAGGCTGTCCAGCTTGGAAAGACTGACGCTGATCAAACTCTGCTTTGCAGGAGTTCCGGAAGAGGACGCAGCAGAGGAAGCGCTGCCTGACGCAGGGGCGGAAACGGCAGACGGATGAGAAGCATTCACCTGTTCTTTTGGCTTTTCCGCTGTGTTTTCTCCCGGCGCAGACGCCGCAGCGTGATCAAGGACTTCAAAGCTAGAGACGCTGTTGATCTCCTTGATGACATTGACGGCAACCTCTGTCAGTTCCCGGGATTCCGGGCAGACATAAAAGCCGTGTTCCTGTATAAAGTCGATCGTGTCTGAGTTGGTTTCCACATCAGCAGGATAAAACAGGAATGGAATATCCATCTCCTGAAGCGCTTTGATCACCATGAATGCGCGCAGGTTCTCCATGCCGCATCCTTCCTCGAACATGATCTTGATATACTGCGGGTAAGTTCCCTCCGGAAGAAAATCGGGAGACAACGGACCGCTTTGCGCAGAAGAAGACTTCGCATCAGAAGCAGCTCCTCCGGTCTCTTTTGCGGAAGCGTTCTTCCCGCTGATTTTTTCTAAAAAACTATTAATATCTGTAATGACACTGTCGATATTAGTACTAAGGGGTTCATTGTTCTCCAGCTTTTCAACTTCGCTGCGCAGAGCGTCGGTTGACTGGAACATCAGATTGAACAGGTCATTTTTATGGGACTCGCTCAGGGCATCAAGTCCATTTTCGCGAATATAGAAGAACAAGTCCTCGATATGATGCGCGATCTCCATCAAAGGAGAGAATTCCATCATAGCAGAGGAACCTTTGATCGTATGCATGATGCGGAAGATTTCATTGACGTCGTTCGTTGTAAAATCTTCATTTTTTTCAGCTTCTATCAAAAGTTCATCCAATTGATCTAATAAAGTGTTTGTTTCATAGAGATACATTTCAAGCATGTTATCCATAATATAAGCACCGCCTTATGTTTAATACATTTTTAATATCGTCAGGCAAATGTGAAAAGATAAGAGAAAATTATAGAGTAGGTGAAAAAATGTCAAATATTTTAAAAATTTCCACGCCAATCTCAGGGTATGAGAACAATGTGAGCAAACAGGATCCGCAGATGAAAAATGATGTCGGGATCAAAAATCCGGTGAATCCGGACAAGGTCGTGCGAGCCGACAGTCGTGCCGAATATGGGAATGAACGTGGCGTTCAGCAGGGACTTTCTTATGAATCGAACTTTGGCAATTTTGTCCGTACATTGGCAAATATCCCGCGGGCAAGTGAGATCATGTCGAAAATGTTGTTCTCGGGAATGAGAAACGTGATCGAAGCAGGGATCGGAACCGGCATGGCGGAAGAGATCCATATGCTTTTGGGGATGTTGGAGATGGATCCGCAAAAGTTAAAAGAATTTTTGAAGAGCCAGATGAATGGTTCCAATAAGATGAAAGGCTCTCTTTTTGAACTGCTGCGCGGCGTGATGAAAGAAGCGGGAAGTGTGGAACTCAAAGCGGGGATCCTTGACTTTTTGAAAAAATATAACGATATGTCTTCCGGAAAGCATATCATGACCAACATAAAAGGGGAATTAAAAGAGATTGAAAGCTATATGTTCCGAAATGAACGGGCAGGCCTGCAAAGACTGACGCAGCAGTTATTACCGCATAGTCAGGAGAACATGGAGAAGAATATCAAACTTCTGAAATCAGATATTATCCCATTTCTCGGAAATTATATTTCGGAGACGAGGAATCTGGGCAAGATCAGGGATTTGATCAACTTGCTGACGTTTAATACTTCCCGTTATGAGAATGGTAATCTTGACGGTGTGGTAGACGCGTTCAAACGGCTGTCCGATTTTCCGGCGTTCCGCAGACATTTTGCAAGCATGGACAGAGCAGAGATCCGTGAACTGTTCCAGAATATTGATTTTGACCGCGCGGCAGGCAAGGAGGAATGGTCGGAGCAATTCCTTTCGTTACTCCGTATGGGAGCAGAGGGAAAAGCCGGGATTGAAAATAAAGAAGATTTTATGACGCTGCTCCATGGAATGTTGATCAATGAAAGCGTGTATATGCCGGTTCTGCATGTAACGCTTCCGTTTATCCTGGATGGAACTCCGGTGTTCTCGGAAATCTGGCTGGATCCGGATGATTCGTCAGGTGGTGGAGAGACGCCCGGAGAAAGCGGCGTGAAATTACTTTTGAAATTCGACATGAAAGAAGTGGGATTTTTTGATATTTTCTGTTATTATGAGGAGGGGAAAATGGATCTTCTTCTTCACTATCCGGAAAATCTGCTTCCAAAGGAAAAAGAGATCCGTGAGGGGATCGCAGACATTTTGAAAAAGAATGGAATGGAGATCCGCTATCTGGCAGTAGAACAGGGAAAAGAATCCATTCCGGTGTCGGCTGCGTTCCCACAGATCTATGAAAGGAGAAATATGGTAAATGTCACAATATGATACACTGGAACAAAAAGCAGTTGCATTGAAGTATGATGAGACGCAGAACTCTGCGCCGGTGATCGTTGCATCCGGTATGGGATATGTCGCTGAAAAGATCGTTGAGATCGCGAATGACAATGGCATTCCGGTTTATGAGGATAATTCGTTGGCTACGGTACTGGCACAGATGAAACTGGGGAAAGAGATCCCGCCGGAATTGTACCAGACGATCGTGGACATTTATGCTTATTTTTTAAGATATGTTCCGAAACATGCGGATGAGACACAAGAAGCAATACGAGAAGAAACAACTGCGGAAGAAGCGCATAGCGAGGAAGTTAAGAAAAAATAACAGAATCAGGATCAAAAAGAGGGACTGCCTTATGCAAACGCTGCGTCGGGCGAATGTCCCTCTTTTTCTTATGTAGATTTACCGGAATCACAGACGGCGGTGAGATTTACTCTGGATCAGATTTTCCTTGAAAATGAAACCGCGAAGCACAGATTCGGCTTGCTGGGGAAGATCCAGAAAACGGCATCCGTAACAGTAAACGCCGGGAGTTCTTGCAGGATATCTTTTCAATATGAGTGCGGTAATGAAAACCGGTTCAGCCCCTTTTGTAAATATAAAAGAAAAGGTTTTATCAACCTGAAACTCCTGGTCAGTAATAAATTTCAAACCGCCGACGCTGATGTCCACAACGGAAATTGTTGTGTTTTTAGATGTACCTTGTGGAACGATGGTCAGAGGAAAAGAGAGATCGATGCGTAATTCCGTACGGTAATCCGGTAAATCCAAAGTCTCTGTTTCTGTTAAATACCATGTCCGATCAGTCTGGGGAACATAAAATTCGTTAAAAACACCGGTGGTTGTACAAAGGAATGAAGTATAGTCATTCGGGGCTTCCCCGGGCATCAGATAGACTTGCTTTGGAAGTGGACTTTCCGGGGGGGAAGAAAAAATAAATGTATAGGAAGCTGGATTACGGGTGTACTTTATTTTCGCAAGAAAGCGGGAATCAGTTGTGTAGAGCATCCCAATTTCTGCATTGATTAATGGGTTCATATAAGTGCCTCCTGAAACTATAATATAGGATATGGGTATATTATATCGGATATAAAAATAATGGTCAACAGCTTTCTGGTGAAGCGGAAACGTGATATTTTAGAACGATCTATTTCCTAATTTATTATATGAGTGTGATGGACGGTTTATGACAAAACAGCGGGAATATTTCGTGAAAAGGAAAAGACTTCCGAGAAATCCCCGGAAGCCTTTTTGATAAAATAGGGTGTGTGTATGTATTACTGTAATAACTGAAGAACTCCCTGCGGAAGCTGATTTGCCTGTGCAAGCATTGCCTGAGAAGACTGAACAAGAATGTTGTTCTTTGTATAAGCCATCATCTCATTTGCCATGTCTACGTCACGGATCCGGCTTTCAGCAGCGGTCATGTTCTCAGCTGTTACACTCAGGTTGTTGATCGTGTGCTCCAGACGGTTCTGGATCGCACCAAGATCACCACGAGTAGAAGATACAGAGTTGATTGCAGACTTGATCTTGTCAACTGCAGTCTGTGCTCCAACCTGTGTGCTGATGTCGATATCAGCGATTCCAAGAGCCTCCGCATGCATATCGCCAACAGAAACTGCCATCTGGTTGAAATCTGCGGAAGTATCACCGATCTGAAGTGTTAAAGACTTTCCTTTTGCTGGTGTCGTTGTGGCTGTTCCTGCGAAGCCGTCACCAGTCGTTAAGGCAGTTGTACCTGCACCTGTTACCGTAGCGCTTGCAAGAAGACTGCTCATTTTTGCCCGATCTTCTTTTGCAACATCGTCAATATTAGCATTTGCCAATGCTTCCTTGATCGCAGATGCGGAGTGAGCCACAGTAGCGTCCATTTTCAGTGTGATCTTGCCGTCAGCACCAACTGTTGCTTCAATCTTATCTTTGGCGCTGGCTTTATGCTCTAATGCTACGCTGATGTCATTGCCTTTGAACTGCTCAGCAAATGTAAATTTCAAATCAACTGCAGCGTTTGTACCTGCTTCTGGACCGTTCAGTGTAGTTGTTGTCTTTGTAGACAGGGAACCGTCTAACAGGTTGATTCCGTTGAAGTTTGTAGAGTCTGCGATACGGTCAATCTCATCTTTCAGGGAAGCGATCTCTTTCTGCAGGTTTGCACGGTCTACTGCGTTGTCGTATGTTCCGTTAGCGGACTGGTCAGCCAGCTCTACCATACGGTTCAGCATGGAGTGAACTTCTGTCAATGCTCCCTCTGCTGTCTGTACAAGAGATACGCCGTCCTGCGCGTTCTTCTGTGCTGTGTTCAGACCTGTGATCTGTGCACGCATCTTTTCGGAAATTGCAAGTCCTGCTGCGTCGTCTCCGGCACGGTTGATCTTATAACCGGAAGATAATTTCTCTAAGTTCTTGGAAACTGCACTGTTGTTTCCTGTTAAGTTTCTGTAAGAGTTCAATGCTGCGATATTGTGCTGAATTCTCATTGTAAAATTCCTCCTTGAATTAAAATCCTGCCGGAAATCCTTTTCCGGCTTTGCTTCTGTCAGTGATTGTTATAAAGTAAAGAGGAATACTCCAGACTGCCGGCAAGTGTCTTGATAAGTACACCTTTTTGGACTTCATAAAATCACTGTACACCTATATTATCGTTAGGTAGATCAAAAACTTAAGTATATTTTTTAAGATTTATTTTTTTCTTTTAAAAGTTATGTATTTTGATACTTTGTTGTTTTTCATATTCTGAAATTTTTGTGTAGAGCCTACTTCTGCCTATATTACAAATCTCTGCAAATTCATGGATCGTTAGCTGCTTTTTTCGCCAACGCTGATAGAGTTCCGGGAAATTCTGCGGGAGTGTACTTCGGGGTTTCCCAAATCTTACTCCGCGCATTTTTGCGGCGGCATTTCCTTCTGCCTGTCGCTGACGGATTGTTTCACGCTCGTCTTTTCGTAACAATAATATCTCCGGATTTCAGTTTTTTTAACATGGACTTGATTCTGAAAATGTTAGGTCAATCTGTAGGTCAATCAACCTATATGAATGACTGGAATAGCCTGTGGTTACAAGGGAAATCAGGTGTAGTAAGACGGACTCTGACTCCGTCATTTCAAGGTTCGAATCCTTGTAGCCCTGCTACTTGAGAGCTTTCCTGAAAAGGAAAGCTCTTTTTTACGTTGTACAGATTTTGGAAAAAGGAAAGCTCAATAAAAAAGCATCGATGTACACCTTCAGGATGACATCGATGCTGTTAGACTTTATCAGATCTCTTTCAATTCATAGGAACGGCTTCCAAGGCCGATCTTCTCACCCTGATCCAGGGTAGCTTCCCACTCTACATTCGGATTGGAATCCTTGAAATGATTGTGGTGGCAGACCCAGTCGGGTTTTGCCAGATTTTCGCCGAGCTGGCTGTTGGCGATTGGAGTTGCCTTCAGGCAGGCATCAGCACAGGCCTGATCCAGCGCGATCGGGTCAAAGCTTGCGAACATTCCGATATCCGGCAGGATCGGCGCGTCATTTTCACCGTGACAGTCACAGTTAGGGCTGATGTCCTGAACCAGAGAGATATGGAAGCAAGGACGGTCGTGACAGACAGCTTGTGCATATTCTGCCATCTTGCGGTCCAGAAGCTCGTTAGCGCTGTCATTCGGATTGTAGACTGCGTCAAAGCTGCAGGCTCCGATACAACGGCCACAGCCTTTGCATTTATCATAATCAATAACGGCTTTTTTGTTCGGATAAGAGATAGCATCACTTCCGCATTCTTTGGCACAGCGTTTGCAGCCACGGCACAGATTTTCATCAATAGCCGGTTTTCCACTCTTGTGCTGTTCCATTTTACCGGCACGACTTCCACAGCCCATACCGATATTCTTAACTGTACCACCAAAACCGGTAGATTCATGACCTTTGAAATGGGTCAGACTGATGAAGATATCTGCATCCATGATAGCGCGGCCGATCTTTGCGGTTTTACAATACTCACCGTTTACAACGGGAACTTCGATCTCGTCTGTTCCGCGAAGTCCATCTCCGATCAGAATCTGACAGCCAGTGCTGATGGTGTTGAATCCGTTCAGGTTCGCACAGTCCAGGTGTTCCAGTGCATTCTTGCGGCTGCCCGGATATAGTGTATTACAGTCAGTCAGGAACGGCAGTCCCCCCTGTTCCTTACATAGATCTGCCACTGCTTTTGCATAGTTGGGGCGCAGGAATGCCAGATTGCCCAGCTCACCGAAATGCATTTTGATAGCTACGAACTTTCCATCCATGTCAATATTGCGGATACCGGCAGCAATGCAGAGCTTTTTCAGCTTGTCAATCTGGCTGGTGCCTACCGGACATCGGAAGTTAGTAAAATAGACAGTTGATTTTTCCAATATCATACCCTCCTGTGTGATAACATAAAAATGACAGCTATATAGAAGTTTTTTCTATATAGCTGTCTAAATTATACTACGAAACGAACTGTAAAATCAATCATCGTAATCATCGTAATCATCATGATCGTCGTAATCATCGTAATCATCATGATCATCATGATCGTCATGATCATCGTAATCATCGTAATCATCATGATCGTCATGATCATCGTAATCATCATAATCATCATAGTCTGAATCAGATTTCAGGACGGATCCGGTTATGGCATCAATCTCATATTCATATTCCACATGATTATTGAAAAATTCAATTTCATAGATGGTACGGCCATCCTCATGATCCAGCTTCGCCTTGGAGAAAGTGACATCAGCTGTCTGAAAGCCCGCATGGCTGACAGCGGTTGCCTTTGCAGTGTCGATACTGATCTGCTGAGCCTGAGCTGGAGCAGATTGCTGGGTCTTAACAGAGGCAGATTGCTGAGCCTGAGCTGGGGTAGACTGCTGAGCCTGAGCTGGGGTAGACTGCTGAGCCTGAGCTGGGGCAGATTGCTGAGTCTGAGCAGGAGTAGACTGCTGAGTCTGAGCAGGAGTAGATTGCTGAGTCTGAGCAGGAGTAGATTGCTGTGTGTCCTGTGGTGTCGATGGTGTTGTTGTTTTTTGAGCTGAAGAGATCGTTGGATCAATCAGATCCTGCTCTTTTTTTACGATACTTCCATCGGAAGCCTTGATCCAATATTCGTATTCTGTTCCATTAGCAAGAAACTCGACTTCATAGATGAATTGTCCCTGCTCAAAATCAAATTCAGTGCGAATACCTGTGGCGGAAGTTGGATCAACACCGGCATCGGCAAATGCGAAATTCTGTGCATTTCCGGAACCAATGGAAGTATTTCGTGCAACGGTCTCTGTGGCAAAAGCAGTGCCGGTACCTGCCAGGGCAAGAATAGCGACAGCAACTGCAGAAGAGGTAAGTGCTCGCTTTCGAGTATTAAAAAACTGTCTGATCTGTAACATAAAGATCTCCTTTCTGTCGGGAACTGTAAATAGTTGTTCGCCGGGCTTGTTTTGTTTGTAATAACAGCATACTACAGAAAGATTAGAGAAACATTAGAACGGTAAAAATACTTCCATCGTCAGGAGCGCTCTTTACAGTTACTGTTCCATTATGAAATTCGGCGATCTGTTGAACCATGGACAGACCAAGACCGGTGCCTGCTCCGGAGCGGGATGGATCAACCTGATAAAAACGCTGGAAAATATGTTTCTGCTCTTCTTTGGAAATGCCAATGCCGTCATCTTCCACAGAAAGAGAGAGCGATCTGCGTTCAGATGCATCGGTGTCATTCGAATGCAAACGAACCAGGATATGGCCGTTTTCTTTTCCGTACCTGTATGCATTGGAGATCAGATTGGTCACAAGACGACTGAGCAACTGGGGATTACCATAAATATTGATCTCAGGCTGGATATCTGCAGTTAACTGTATTCCTTGCTGACGGATCAATGCCATATCATCGCAGAGAGAGGTAGTCAGTGCTGACAGATCTACATTCTGCTTCGGATACCGGTCCGGGCGCATTTCCAGACGGGTATAATCCAGCATGTCATTAATCAGCCGGGACATACGTTTTCCCTGACGCTGAATAGTCAGGAATGCAGTGCGGCTGGATACAGAAGTCTCAGGATCACTCAGAGATAGCTCGCATTGAGCGAGAATTACAGACATAGGAGTCCGAAGCTCATGGGAAGCATCAGAGGTAAATTGTTGTTCGGTCTCGAATGCCTGGTCCAGACGTTGGAACATATGATTAAACTGGTCTGCAAGCTGATGGAGTTCATCTTCGCCGCGGTTCAGTTCGATACGTTGCTTCAGGTCATTTCCAGTGGAAATATGAAGTGCAGTATCTGAAATCTGTCGGATAGGTTTTAGAATCTGTCCGGAAAAAAGGTAACTGATGAGAACAGATAGAAGGATCAGTACAGGCATAAGGATCAGAGACAGTCTGGTAATGGATGAGAGTTCGGCATGACCTTGATCTTTTGATACGACTCCGCGAAGCCATAGATCCTGGCAACCTGTTTTTAACATCCGGTCAAAAATATAATATTTTGTATGATCTGCATTGACCGTTTGTATTACAGAATTCTTGAATTCAACAGACTGACTGGCAACAGCAATGGGATTCTCGCCGTAGATCAGTTCCTGATCCTGGTTGTAGAGAGATGTGAATACACCATTGATCTGTTTTAAAAAATCATCATCAACTTCCAGAAATCCTGATTTATAGGGAAACAACAGATCCACATGATTAGTAAAATCAGGATCCGGTTGGATTTCATCCAATGTCTCATAATATTCTATTTCATCTACATTTCGCTCTACATTTTCAATCAGGTTATCACGAACAGTCTTTTGAATGACCTGGTGGCTGACAGAAAAAACGATGAGACAGGAAAGCGTAGCCATCAGTGTCAGGGCAACTGTGAAGAGCAAAGTGATTTTCGTGCGAATTGACCATTTTTTCATGAATCAGTATCCTCCCGGAGGACGTAGCCGCGTCCTCTGACAGTGTGGATCAGGTGCCGCTCATGTCCGGAGTCAATTTTTCGTCGGAGATAACTGATATAGACATCGACCACATTTGTTCCACCTTCGTAATCGAAGTTCCAGATATGATTTTCAATTTTTTCCCGGGAAAGAATCAGTCCTTGATTGTGCATAAGGTATTCCAGCAATGCATATTCTTTTGAAGAAAGAGTGATCTCTTTGCCCGCACGGGCAACATGGTGTGTAGAGCAGTCCAAAGTCAGATCTCCAACAGAAAGAATATTTGAGATCTGACCATGCGAAGTGCGCAGCATGGAACGCAGGCGGGCACAGAGCTCTTCCAGCGAAAATGGTTTGATCAGATAATCATTCGCTCCACTATCAAGTCCCTTGACCCGGTCAGAAACGGAATCCTTTGCAGTCAGAAACAGGACAGGTGTGTCATCATTCCTTTGTCGGATGAAAGATAGAACAGCAAATCCATCTGCTTTTGGCATCATAATATCCAGAATGACAGCATCATATTTTGTATAGGTCAGAATATCCATAGCTTCCTGTCCGTCATAGCAGTTGTCTACGCTGTATCCGTCCTGTGTAAGCTTTTGTACAAGAATGTGGTTCAGATCTTTTTCGTCTTCTGCAATCAGGATTCTCATAATGGTTGTCTCCTCTTCTCATAGGTTGTTTTTATCATACAATATGGACAGAAAGGTGTAAAGGCTGTACATTCCGGAAGAAAACCGGTATAATGGACAAGTTGAAAAAATTGGATACAAATGAGGGGATTGAGAATGGAATTACATGTGACAACTTTTTTGATCGTATGTCCGCTGGTGTTCCTTGCGGGTTTTGTGGATGCCATCGGTGGTGGCGGAGGATTGATCTCGCTTCCGGCCTATTATCTGGCGGGAGTGCCCATCCATCATGCGATCGCAACCAATAAACTGTCATCAGCTACCGGTACGCTGATCTCGACGATAAGGATCGGAAAGTCGGTAAAGATCCGTTGGAAACTGATCGCTCCGGCCGTAGTGATGGCATTGATCGGATCATATCTGGGAACCAGACTGAGTATTCTGACAGATGAGAAGATTCTGCGTCAGGTCCTGTTGATTGTGCTTCCAGTGGTAGCATTTTTCGTACTTCGGAAAAATTCACTGATATCAGAAAAAACGGAGCGCCTGGAACCGAAAAAGGAGCAGCTGATCGTCTGGACCAGTGCATTGATCATCGGTACATATGACGGATTCTACGGGCCGGGAACCGGCACATTTCTGCTGATCATGTTCATGGGGCTGGCACATCTGACATCCATGGAGTCGGCTGCCTATACGAAGATTCTGAATCTAAGCTCCAATGTGTGTTCGATGGTGACATTCTTGCTGGGCGGGCATATCCTGTTACTTCTGGGACTGACTGCATCGGTGTTCAGCATTGCAGGACATTATGCGGGTGCTGGTATGGTATTAAAAAATGGGACGAAAGTTATCCGTCCCATTATTCTGGTAGTGCTTGCACTGCTGTTTATTAAAATAATCTTTAATCTGTAACGAGAAAGAGCCGCGCAAAAACGCGGCTCTTATGCTTATCTGTCCCATTTGTCGCAGAGGGAGTTGATCTGGCTGATAAATTTGGCAAGATCCTTGTTGGCTCCGCCTTCGTTGTGGTAGATAACCTGCATCAATCGTTTTCCGGCCTCGATCAGACGGGCATAAATATCGGATTTGCGTTTTGCAGCAGGCTTTTCGGCTGCTACAGGGATCTTCAGTCCTTCTTTGATCCATTCGCCGGTGGCAAGATCAAACAGTGCGCCTGAGAATGGTGCACAGGCAGGAATCTGATGCTCATCTGTCAGGCATTCTGCAAAATGATCACAAGTCTCATCCTCACCGTGGACTACAAATACCATCTGCGGCTTCGGAGAGAAGGCTTCCACCCAGTGAAGCAGGCCGTTCTTGTCTGCGTGCCCACTGACGCCGTCCAGCTGTGCCAGCTCGGCTTTTACTTCGATGGTCTCACCAAAGAGCTTCACATATTCAGCTCCCTCCGTCAGAGCGCGTCCCAGTGTTCCATAAGCCTGATAACCTACGAAGAGGACAGCACACTCCGGTCTCCACAGATTGTGTTTCAGGTGATGTTTGATACGACCGGCTTCGCACATACCGGAAGCAGAGATGATCACCTTTGGTGTGGAGTCAAAGTTGATGGCTTTCGACTCGTCGCTGGAGATGGCCAGGTGAAGATTCGGAAAACGGATGGGGCTGATACCGGACTGGATCAGTGCCATAGCTTCTTCGTCAAAACAGGACTGGAAATTCTTGTTAAAAATGGATGTAGCCTCTATAGCAAGCGGACTGTCCACGTATACCGGAAAATCAAACTCTACCAGCTTTCGTTCTTTGATCTCCCTGATAAAATACAGCATTTCCTGCGTGCGGCCCACTGCAAATGCAGGGATGACCAGATTGCCTCCCCGACGTAAGGTACGGTTGATCACATTTGCCAGTTCCACCGCATAATCCGGTGGAGCCTTGTGAAGGCGGTCGCCGTAGGTGGACTCCATGATCACGTAATCTGCGGAGCTGGTAGTCTGTGGGTCTTTGATCAGTGGTTGATTGATATTTCCAATATCGCCGGAGAAGACCAGTTTTCTGGAAATGCCGTTCTCAGTGATCCATATTTCAATGGAAGCGGAACCGAGCAGATGACCCACATCTCGGAAACGAATGTTGATGCCTTCGCTTAATTCGATGGTCTGCTCGTAATCACAGGGATGGAACAAAGAGATGGCTCCCAGTGCATCCTCTGTAGTGTAGAGCGGTACATATTCCTCGCTGCCGGCACGTCTTGCTTTACGGTTACGCCATTCTGCCTCAAATTCCTGAATATGAGCACTGTCGCGGAGCATAATGCTGCACAGGTCACTGGTGGCAAAGGTAGAGATAATGCTGCCTTTGAAACCATTTTTATACAGAAGTGGCAGACGACCCGAATGATCGATATGTGCGTGTGTCAGTAGAACATAATCGATCTGATTGATCGGTATAGGAATATCCTGGTTTACATAAATATCTTTGCCCTGTTCCATTCCGCAGTCGATCAGGATCTGTTTTCCGCAGGCTTCCAGATAGTGACAACTGCCGGTAACTTCATGGTCGGCACCTACAAATCCAAGTTTCATGCAAAATCCCCCTTTGCGTCTTTGTTATCATTATTGTACCAATATATGCACAAAGAAGCAACTGACAGAAGCAATAAAACTGTCAATTTGACGGAAATAAAATGAATTGTATGTAAAAAAGAGGCAGGTAAGCTGTGAAAAGGAACCGCTTTCGCTAAGTCCTCGATCCAGCGGTACTAACCTTCGACCTTCGCCTTTGGCTCGGTCTTAGGAAGTACCGGGACTGCGGACGTTCCTTTCACATGCTTACCTGCCTCTATTCACATACAATTTATTCTATTTCCGGAAAGATGCTCTCTTTCTCAGGGTCGGATCAAGAATCTTCTTACGGATACGAAGGGACTTCGGAGTGATCTCCAGAAGCTCATCAGTATCAATGAATTCCAGTGCCTGCTCCAGGCTTAAGATCCTTGGCGGAGTCAGCTTCAGTGCCTCATCTGCACTGGAGGAACGGGTATTGGTCAGCTTCTTGGTCTTGCAGACATTGATCTCAATATCCTCTGCCTTACCAGTCTGTCCGATGACCATACCAGCATATACTTTTACGCCAGGTCCGATGAACAGAGCGCCACGCTCCTGCGCATTGAAGAGTCCGTAAGTGATGGACTCGCCAGATTCGAAAGCGATCAGGGATCCCTGCTTCCGGTACTGAATATCTCCCTTGTACGGCTCGTAACCATTGAAAATGGTATTCAGAACGCCGGTACCCTTGGTATCAGTCATGAACTCACCACGGTATCCAATCAGTCCTCTTGCCGGAATGGAGAATTCCAGACGGGTGGATCCATTGCTGTTGGTGTGCATGTTGCGAAGCTCACCTTTTCTCTCGCCAAGCTTCTGGATAACACTTCCGGAGAATTCATCATCTACATCGATGTAAGCAAGCTCCATTGGTTCCAGCTTCTTACCGTTCTCATCATAGTGATAGAGAACCTCTGCCTTGCTGACGGAGAACTCGTAGCCCTCACGGCGCATGTTCTCGATCAGAACGGACAGATGAAGCTCACCACGACCGGATACTTTGAAGCTGTCGGTGCTGTCGGTCTCTTCCACACGAAGGCTGACATCGGTGTTCAACTCTCTGAACAGACGATCTCTTAAGTGACGGGAGGTTACAAATTTTCCTTCGGTACCAGCCAGCGGACTGTCATTGACGTTGAACTGCATGGAGATGGTCGGCTCGGAGATCTTCTGGAACGGGATCGCATCCGGAGCTTCCGGGGAGCAGAGGGTATCACCGATGTGCAGATCAGAAATACCGGAGATGGCAACGATGGAACCGATGGTTGCACTCTGTACTTCTACTTTATTTAAGCCATCAAATTCATAGAGACGGCTGACTTTTACTTTGCGCATCTTATCCGGATCATGATGGTTAACGATCACCACATCCTGGTTCACGCTGATGGTTCCACGGTCTACTTTACCAACACCAATACGACCAACGTACTCGTTGTAGTCAATGGTGCTGATCAGTACCTGGGTCGGTGCCTCAGCATCCCCTTCCGGAGCCGGAATGTAATCCAGAATGGTATCGAACAGCGGGGTCATGTCTTTGCCCTGCACCTCCGGATCAAGGGAAGCATAACCAGCTTTTGCGGAAGCATAGACAAACGGGCAGTCAAGCTGCTCATCGCTGGCCTCAAGGTCCATCAGAAGTTCCAGAACTTCGTCTACTACTTCAGCAGGACGAGCCTCTGGACGGTCGATCTTGTTAATACATACGATAACCGGCAGGTTCAGTTCCAGTGCTTTCTTCAATACGAATTTGGTCTGCGGCATGGATCCTTCAAAAGCATCCACAACAAGGATGACACCGTTTACCATTTTCAGTACACGCTCAACCTCGCCGCCGAAGTCTGCATGACCTGGGGTGTCGATGATATTGATTTTTGTATCCTTATAAAAAACAGCGGTATTTTTGGAGAGAATGGTGATTCCTCTTTCTCTCTCAATGTCATTGGAGTCCATGACTCTCTCAGCTACTTCCTGATTGGCACGGAACACACCGCTCTGTTTCAGAAGCTCATCGACCAGAGTGGTTTTACCATGGTCTACATGAGCGATGATGGCAATATTTCTTACATCTTCTCTCTTCATATTTAACCTCTTCTTTGTATCTTATAACGTTTCTGTCCTGTTTAAATCCTACAAATTTAATAGTGTAACACAAATTCCCCAGAAAACAAGCTTTTTCTTGCAGTTCCGTGAAATTTTTTGAAATGTATATTTTTTGAAATAGTTGGAATATTTGGTAAGGACCATGAATATATTTTACAGACAAAAGTACGAGAGACACTTCGTCAAAAGGAAGGGAGAACAAAAATATGTCGGATAAGATTATTGAAAACAACCAGGTGTCCATTATCGGGGAGGTTGTGTCGGGGTTTGTGTTCAGTCATGAAGTCTTTGGGGAAGGCTTCTATATGCTGGATGTATCGGTCAGAAGACTCAGCGACTCCTGTGATGTGATACCACTGATGATTTCAGAAAGACTCATTGATGTGAATGCAGATTACAGGGGTGCCTGCATCCGGGCGGCCGGACAGTTCCGGTCTTACAACAGGCATGAAGAGAAGAAGAACCGGCTGGTGCTGTCAGTCTTTGTGCGGGAACTGGAATTCATGGATGAGGAAGTAGAGAATTCCAAGACCAACCAGATCTTCCTGGATGGATACATCTGCAAGGCGCCGGTTTATCGGAAGACACCGCTTGGAAGAGAAATTGCGGATATTCTGCTGGCGGTGAACCGTCCTTATGGAAAATCGGACTACATTCCGTGTATCTGCTGGGGAAGAAATGCAAGATTTGCTTCAGGTTTTGAAGTGGGAGGCCACACGCAGATCTGGGGACGGATCCAGAGCAGGGAATATATGAAGAAAATAGATGAGACAGAGAGCGAGCGCAGGATCGCCTATGAGGTGTCTGTAAGCAAGCTTGAGTACCTGGAGTAATACTTGCATTTCTTATATACCTGGTGTAAGATAGACGAAAACAGCTAATTGTTTGGAGTCAGGAATAGAGAGGGTACTATGAGAGAGGGTAAACTTCAGATATATTGCGGAAGTGGAAAAGGAAAGACGACGGCAGCGTTGGGGCAGGCCATCAAAGAAGCCAGCCTCGGGCGTTCTGTATTCGTCGTTCAGTTTATGAAATGCCGGAAGGCAGATGAGGAGATCAGCTTTATCCAGCGGCTGGAACCGGAGATCAAGTTATTCCGTTTTCAGCGGAGAGAGGCGGCTTTTGAAGATCTGGCACCTGAAGAGCAGCAGGAAGAGATCATGAATATGAAGAATGGTCTGAACTTTGCAAAGAAGGTGCTGGCTACGGGAGAATGCGATGTGCTGATCCTGGATGAGGTCCTGGGACTGGTGGAGCAGGGGATTGTATCAGCAGAGGAAGTGCATGAGCTTCTGGGGGAGGCTTCTGACACTACAGAGCTGATATTTACAGGCATTAAGCTGTGTCCTGAGATGATGGACTGGGCGGATGATGTCTATCAGATCACTGCCTTGAAGGAATCTTAAGGGCTTGTTGACAAAGCATCTGGAAGATGCTATATTGAAGAAAATTGAACAAAAGAGATAGAGGTCGCGTGAATCATCAGTAGACGGTCGGATGCAGCAGAGGCACTGGAAGACAGCCGAAAGGGGTAAGCGCCGAAAGGCCGGATATTCTGCAAGTCCGGATCTTGGGCATGTGGTCAATAACCATATGACTGTCATCTGGAACAGATGGAGCGCTATCCGGACAATCAAGATAAGTAGTAAGAATCTGGAGAGGCGTATACTGGCACGCCTCTCTTCTTTTCATTTATATCAAAAAAGAAAATAGCAGGAGGAGAAGATATGTCTATTTTTACAGGTGCAGGAGTAGCAATTGTAACACCTATGAAAGCAAATGGCGAGGTGAATTATCCGAAGCTGGAAGAACTTCTGAATTATCAGATCGAGAATGGAACAGATGCGATCATCATCTGTGGAACTACTGGTGAGTCTTCCACGCTGACTCATGAGGAGCATCTGGAAGCCATCCGTTTTACGATTGAGAAAGTAGCTGGAAGAATCCCTGTGATCGCAGGTACTGGTTCTAATTGTACTCAGACTGCGATCTATCTGTCTCAGGAAGCGGAAAAATACGGCGCAGATGGTCTGCTGCTGGTATCTCCTTATTATAATAAAGCAACCCAGAAAGGTCTGATCGCACATTTTACAGCCATTGCCAATTCTGTAAAGATTCCGATCATCCTTTATAATATTCAGGGACGTACCGGTGTAAATATGACGCCTGAGACGATTGCTTATCTGACAAAACATGTAGAGAACATTGTAGCGGTGAAAGAAGCAAGTGGAAATATTTCCCAGATCGCCAAAGTGGCACAGCTCTGTGGTGACAGCTGTGATATTTATTCCGGTAATGATGACCAGATCGTTCCGATTCTGTCTCTTGGCGGAAAAGGTGTGATCTCTGTACTGTCTAACGTGGCTCCGAGAGAGACTCATGACATCGTAGCCAAATTCATGGCAGGTGACGTGGCAGGCAGTCGTGAACTTCAGTTAAAAGCACTTCCAGTTATTGAGAAACTGTTCTGTGAAGTGAACCCGATCCCGGTAAAAGCAGCTCTCAACATGCTGGGCTGGGAAGCAGGACCTTTACGTATGCCGCTGACAGAGATGGAGCCAGAGCATCAGGCACAGTTAAAGGAAGCCATGGCAGCATTTGGCATAAAAGCAAAAGGAGAAAACTAAGATGGTCAGAGCAATTATGCATGGCTGTAACGGCCATATGGGTCAGGTGATCACAGGACTGATCAAGGATGACCCGGAGATCGAGATTGTAGCAGGAGTAGATCCGGTAGACTGCCGTGACAACGGTTATCCGGTATTTCCTTCTATTGATAAATGTACGGTAGAAGCAGATGTGATCATTGATTTCACTTCTGCGAAGGCAGTGGATGGACTGATCGCGTACAGTGCAGAAAAAAAAGTTCCGGTTGTACTGTGTACTACCGGTTTAAGCGAGGAGCAGTTAAAGAGCCTGGAGGAAGCCAGCAGTCAGGTGGCAGTCCTTCGTTCTGCTAACATGTCCCTTGGTATCAACATGCTCATGAAGATTCTTCAGGACGCAGCAAAGATTCTTGTGCCGGCCGGATTTGATATTGAGATCGTGGAGAAGCATCACAACCGCAAGCTGGATGCACCCAGTGGAACAGCACTTGCTCTGGCAGATGCCATCAATGATGGCGTGCTTGACGGTGAATATGAATATAAATATGACAGAAGTCAGGATCACAAGAAACGTGAGAAAAAAGAGATTGGTATCTCTGCGGTACGTGGAGGAACTATTGTAGGAGATCATGATGTGATCTTTGCTGGAACGGATGAAGTGATCACCTTCAGTCACACGGCTTATTCCCGCGCAATTTTTGGAAAAGGCGCGATCCAGGCTGCAAAATATCTGGCTGGCAAACCGGCAGGCTTCTATCACATGAGTGATGTGATAAATGCACAGGTCTAAGAGTGTATTTTAGATAAATAAGCGTATAAAACAAAAAGAACTGTCCATATTAGTAACAGAAAGCTCAGAAAAAAGGAGAGACTATTATGAGACAGTTGAAAAAGTATGGACTTTATATGCTTCTGGCAGCTATTCTGCTGCTGACAGCAGCCTGTGGACGGAATAACACGAACAATGGAACCACTGCTGATGACAATATGGCAGGAACCACAGAAGACAGTAACCAGACCAATGAAAATGTAGATATTAACGACATTTTGTTTGATACAGATGGTGATGGTGTCTACGATCATACGGATGTGGATGGTGATGGACTGCTGGAAGAGATCGGCATGGATGCCAATGATGTGGTCAATGACGTGACCGGTGCCGGTGACTCTCTGGTGGACGGTATGGATGACGCACTGGACGAGGGCATGGATGGCGGACTTGATGGTGAGGGCGGAGCAGTGACTCCGTAAAAATAGAGCTGCACACTGATTTCACAGTGTGCAGCTTTTTAAATTAATCTTTTTTAACAGCAGTAACAACCATTTCTACTAAAATCTGAGGAGCAGCCAGAGCAGCTTCCACACATGCGCGGGCAGGCTCAAATCCAGGTTCTACCCATTTGTCGTATACTTCATTTAATCCGGAAAAATCTTCCATATTTTTCAAATAAATCTGAACCATGATAAGATGGCGCTTATCAGTACCATATGCAGCAAGAAGATCATCAATCTTTTTCAGAACTGCCTCCGTCTGCACTTTGATATCGCCGCCGTCACGGGATGTCTGACCACAGAAATAAATCGTATCTCCTGCAATCACTGCTTTGCTCATTCTTCCGTTTCCATCACAATGCTTGATCATCATAAAGATTCCTCCATTCGTAAATTAAAGT